>QMUE01000162.1 GCA_003663535.1 Thermococci archaeon | reverse complement strand
GCATTCTTGGAATGAATAACGTCGAAATTAAAGATAAGCTGGAGCTAATGAAACTCCTCTCTGCTCTCCTGTGATACCATTCCTCCTTTAACTCATCGGGCGAGAAGTCCCCTTCCGAAAGGGGGGATACGCAAGGGGAGGTGAGTGGGGAAGGTTTAAATACTCTGATGATACAGAATATAACGACCTCGTAACAGCCGTAAGGCTGGACAACCCGTAAGGGCTGGTGTAAAGTAGCCCCCGAATCCGGGAGGATAGGGGGTAGTGGTCGTGTAAACCGGCCTGTGGGGAGCAAACTCCCCACGAAGCTCCTTGCGTAAGCGAGGAGTAGTTCACATTAGGGAGAAGGCCAGCTACAACAAATACTTCAAATGAGGTGGTGAAATGCCGACCATAATTGTTGAAGGCCCGCCAATTAGTGTTGAGAAGAAAAGGGAGCTCGTGAAAAGGCTTACCGAGGTAGCGTCGGAGGTTTACGAGATAGAACACATAACCGTTCTTATAAAGGAGAACCCACCCGAGAACGTGGGTATTAATGGGGAACTTCTGATGGACAGGAAAAGGAACGCCCCGAGGCGGGAGAAATGAGAATCGCCCTTGTGAGGACAAATCCGGGAGAGAGCGGATATGCCTCGGCTTATGGCTACATTGCTCCTCCTTTGGGCCTTGTATCCTTAGCTGGGGCTGTTAGAGACATCGCAGAGGTAAAAATAATCGACGCGGAAGCCAGGGGACTAACTGAGGAGGAGACTATAGAGGAAATAGATACCTTCGACCCCGACGTTGTAGGCTTCACCACCATAGCATCCACCTACGTAAACCCCTCCCTAAGGATTGTCAGGAAAATGAGGGAAAGAGGAATTAATCCCATCGCCGTTTTTGGTGGGCACCATGCAACGTTCACTTATCCTCTTATATTAAGAGAAGGAATTGACGTTGTGGTCATAGGAGAGGGAGAGAGGACATTTAGGGAGATCGTCGAGAGGCTGAAAGAAGGAAAAGATATCAGAAGTGTTAGAGGCATAGCATACAGAGATGGGGAGAAAGTTAACGTTTCTTATCGCGAACCCATTGTTAACCTTGACAATTTGCCGATACCTGCCTACGATTTACTTGACCCAAATATATACAAAGCGAGCATTGTTGGAGAAAACGCGAGGATTGCCTCCATAGAAACTTCCAGGGGATGCCCCTACAACTGTGAGTTCTGTAGTGCTTCAGCCATGTGGGGACATGCGTGGAGGTTTAAGAGCAATGAGCGTGTTGTTGATGAGTTGAAATTCGTGAAGAACCTTGGATACAACTGGGTCTTCTTCGTGGATGACAATTTTGTTGTTCCCTACAAATATGAAGAAAGGATTGAGCTTCTCAATTCTATAATAGAAGAAGAACTTAACGACATGAACTACATGATCCAAATAAGGGCCGATATAATAGCAAAACACCCAAAACTTGCAGAGAAGCTTGCCGAAGCTGGAGTTAAGATAGCTTTCATGGGCATTGAATCTGGCAGCGAAGAAGTTCTGAAGGCCATGAGAAAGGGGTTGAAGAAAAACGATGCTCTCAAGGCCATCCAGCTACTCAGCGAGCAGGGGATAATTACGTATGGAGGAGTTATAATTGGAGCACCCTATGAGTCCAGGAAAGATAGAAAAGCAACGTATAAATTTGTTCAAATGCTTGGTGATCACGGGCTTGATGTAGTTCAAATCTCAATATACACTCCTTTGCCGGGTAGTGATTCCTTCTACAGGGCACTTAAGAACAGATCCCTCCTAACTATCGACTGGGATCTCTATGATGTTTTACATCCAATAATAAGAGTAAAAGAAAAGCTCTGGAGGCTCTACTTTGAGAGCAGGGAAAAAACATACATGTTCTACTTCAAGAAGTGGCTCCATAATATTGAGGGAAAGGCCGAAAAGTACTCAAAACCAATCCTCAGCACTGGTAAGAGGTATGTCCTCCGCAGGGTCCCTCATTACCTGAAGAATTTTCTAAAGCTTCCAGTAGAGAGCTTTTTAGTCCAGAGAAGGATTCTAAATTCAGCAAAGAAACTTGATGATTATACCATCAAAATCCTCGAAGGAGTATACACCAGACACCTAGCATCGTACCTGAAAATGTTTCACGAAGCTATAAATCAGGGAAAACACACAAAAACTTGAGAATAATTCACCCCTAGATTAATCCAAGCCCTTAGGTGCCTTTTTTCAACAATAACGAACGCTCCCCAGAAATCTCTCATAACTTTCTGAAATTTCCAAAAGTTTTATATTCTCAGAACCATAAAAAGTCTTAGCAACAACATGAAAGCATTCACAGTATTGGTCACAAGGCAATGCACGATGATGACATGCTTTGTTGAGACCTCGATATACCCGTTGAAGTGGGAGTACAAGATGTTAAAGAGCTTTCAGAGTTCAAAAATAAACTTCTAGATAAAGGCCATGATCTGTATGTTGAAACACTAGTCATTGAGGGGGGATGAGAGTGGGTGTAGATGAGGCTAAGCGAATAATGATGGAGCATTTTGCGGATACCGCAAGAAGATTTGGGTTGAGTGAGCTGTATGGGTATATTTATGGCGTGCTCTTTTTTGAGGATGAACCTTTAAGCTTGGGGAAAATTGCTAAGAGGACAGGATACTCTCTTTCTCATGTGAGCACGGCTCTCAAGCTTCTGGAAAATATCGGCCTAGTAAAAAGGATCAAAAAGCCAGGGGATAAGAGAGCATACTACACAGCAATAAAAAACATTCGAGAATGGAGAAAAGAAGCGTACTACAAGAAAATAGAAGAAGACGTAAGACAAACACGAAAGAGTCTTTTGAAAGCACTTGAGGCCATAGGGGATGATGAAAGTGAAGAAGCAGTGAAAATAAAAGAAAGAATAGAGTTTTCTCTTCAAAGAAATGCTATTACTGAGAGAATTATAAACATCTTTCTAAAAAACGAGGAGGAAAAAGTTTTGAGGGTTCTCCTCGAGTGTCTTGAAGAAAAATTGAATACCACCTAGTACAAAGACTTAAAAATAGACTAAAGTTAATTACGGCGGTGGTTAAATGAACGAAATAGCTGAAGCTCTCTGGTACATTCTACCGGCATATTTTGCCAATGCATCCCCCGTAGTTTTCAAGGGAAAGACCCCTATGGATTTTGGTAAAAAATTTGTTGATGGTAGGAGAGTATTTGGCAACGGAAAAACTTGGAGAGGTTTTTTTGGGGGTCTATTTACCGGGATCTTAATATCAATTATCCAATATAACCTCACACCACACTTTTATGGTTCACTCTCTTCTGCTCTAAAGTTAGGATTCGCTCTTTCTTTTGGTGCTCTTTTAGGAGATCTTATAGGAAGCTTTGTTAAAAGACGAGTGGGAATGGAGAGTGGGTACCCTGCAGTAGGTCTTGACCAATGGGGTTTTCTTATTGCTGCCCTTGTCTCAGCATTTCCTATAAAAGCTCTTTCAACTAAACAAGTTTTATTTTTACTTGTAGTTACCCCCTTCATTCACTGGTGGGCAAATATTTTTGCATATAAAATGAAATGGAAGAGCGTCCCATGGTGACCTCCTCCCCTCGCTATTGCAAGGGGCTTCCACCGGAAGTCACTAGGGGAGGTTGAAGAGTGTGCAGGATAAAGCACTCCCCTTCAGGCCGGGTCACTACGGCCCCTGCCATGAGCATATAACCCACGGCTCGATTGTTTTTGTTATTTCCATCATTCTCCATACAGACCTTAAAGTATAAAAAAACTTTCCCTCCCACCTCCCTAATTCATCCCCCCCTTACGGACGGAGCCTTCTTAGCAACTAAAGGTAAACACTTAGTTTAAGAACAAGTTTTTTATAACTCAAGAGTTCCTAAATTAGTTGGTGGAGATTATGAAGGTAAAAGTGAGATACTTTGCCCGTTTTAGGGAACTTTCTGGAACTGGTGAGGAGATTATAGAACTCCCCGAAGGAAGCAAGATAAGTGATCTAATCGAGCATATAAAAAGTATTCATCCGGATTTCAAGAGAGAAGCGTTTAGTGAGGGTTACAACGATGAAGTGGATATAAATGTGTCAAAAAATGGACGATATGCCTCTTTTGATGAAGAACTAAAAGAGGG
>QMUE01000161.1 GCA_003663535.1 Thermococci archaeon | reverse complement strand
GGAGTGAACTACCCCGGCCTTACGGGTGGGGTTTTGTGAGAGTTCATTATTGCTTCACTCTAACAGGCCGGTTCACGCCACCACTACCCCCTACCCTCCCGGATTCGGGAGCTACTTTACACCAACCCTAGCAGGTCGTCCAACTGTTTGGCTGTTACAAGGTCATTATGCTATATTTTGAGATATTTAAACCTTCTCCACTCCCCTCCCCTCGCATATCCCCTTCCTTACGAAGGGGTCTTGCAAACAACAGAAAGGAAAAGAAACAGTTCACCTCTTGAGCCAAGATTCCAATCCAGTTTGCTTTGAACTTTGATATTTTAAATCTTCTTTCCTGTATCCAAAAGCCTCGAGAATTCTTAAAACTGCGGGGAGAACTTGATTTTCAATGTAGTAATCTGGATCATATTTATGCTTTCTAGGGTCATACTCAGTGAGCAAAACGACTCTATCACTTATTTTTCCGCTTCCCCTAAGAACAATATAACTTATGATAGTCCCGGGTTTTATCTTTATTCCTTTTGCAGCAAGTCTCTTCGCTATAGCTACGTGCGGCCCTACAGCTTTGTAATCTCTCAATTCTCTTGTTATCTGTTCATGAATGACTAACTTCTCAAGGGGCACCTTATATTTGGTTATAGCCTCAACAACTTCTTTAACTATCTCAACAGCCTTTTCTACACTTCCTTCTCTTAGAATTGCTTCTAATACTCTTGCCTGGGTCTCTTTAGCTATTTCGCTCCAATCCCGCCTAACAACTTCAAGGCCCCTTGTGGTGATTTTCCCTTCTTCATCTATAACCGCATAGCGCTTCTTCGTGACGAAGAATCCTCTCAAGTAAAAGCCCTCATACTCAAGCTCGAGCAGACCGGGTAGTTTAGAGTTTATGTAGTTTAAGAATTCCTTAGCTTTCTTTTTAATAATTTCGGGGGTTTCTCCCGGTATTGTGGCATAAAACCCATCGGTATTGTGTACGAGTATCCCGTTTGCGAAGAACCTGTGAGTTCCCTCCACTTCGATGTCGTAAACGTACCCGTCATAGGGTATTTCCTCAATGGTACGGGGCTTGATATATTCTACTCCTGAAAGGTCATCTTTGGTCGCTATTAGGCTCTTGCCTTCGACTTCTACTGGTTTGGCTTCCTTCAAACCATCCTCGGCTACTATAAGAGAGTGATCCTCAGTAACGTCAATGTACCATGAATTGGCAATCCAGATGCGGTAGACCTTCTTTTTCGCCTTGTGCCTCATAACGTACGGGACTTTTTTCCAGACGAGCCTACCTCTGTTGTCGAGTGTCAGCGCTTCAACACTCTCAAGAATGCAGTATTCTTTTTCCCCAACCCTGTAATCGACGCGTTCAAAGAGCTTTTCAATCGGAACGAACTCAACTCTTCCGTTCCTCTTAACGATAATCTCTGTATCGCTCGTAACGCTGTCCGCATATAGCACCTTAAAGCCGAATTTCTCCTCTATTTCTCTTATGGTCATTTCTATGTAGTGCCTTCCCCATGCGGTAACGCTTTCGGCACATTCCTTTGAGTACCATCTCGCCTTGGGGTAACCCATATAGCCGTAATAGCTGTTGTGTGCATAGAGCAACCCAAAACCAACGAGAAAGTTTTCATTGCCTTCAACGCTTAGGTCATAGACGTATCCTTCATATTCTCTTTTTTTAACGTTTTTTACTCTGTCAAGGACAATATCTCCATTGAGGAAGAAATCCAAGAGCTTAGCTTTTCTTTTATCTAATTTTCCAGAGTCAACAAACTCTTTAAATTTCTCAAACGTCATGTTCTTTTGGAATTTTCTTCCAAATATCTCTTCAAGAATCTCTTTGGGAATCAGGTTAGAATAGTATGTGTTTTTCTCCCTCGAAGTTTGTAGGAATTGCAGATCCTCGTTTATGTAAACTCTATAAACCCCACTGTCAAACCCAATTTTTACAGATGAAACTCCCAAAGAGTTCAAGAAAAATACAAGCTGATTTGCAAGGAGCTCGCTTTTTGTGGACAATCTAGGCCTTTTTGATGGATGGACATCGCCATCACCTGCAAAATATGCTTCCAAGAATGCCCACCGTACAGGTTCAGGAGAGTCGAATATAATGGGAGGAATCCTTTTGTTTTCGGCTGCTACTCCACAGAGACATTTCATGAGCAAGTATGCCATCTTTTTTGATATATCCACGCAGTTTTTACCAACTCTAACTTTACCAAAAAACCTCTCCGCGGCATTTTTCATGTCTCCGAGGATGTCGGGATTCTCATTATAGAGCTTTACTGAGTAGCTCATCCCACCCGTTTTGTTTTTCTGTGCTCCTGCATAGCCCTCACTGATGTAGTAACCCAAGAACTTTCCGAAATTCTCATCGATTTTGAGAATACAATCCATTCTAAAGCCATTGAGCGTTCCAATTTTCCATTCTTCGAGCTCCTTTTGTGGGAAGTAAGATATGAAATCTTTGATCTCATTAAACCTTACTGAATACTCCCTCTTGTTTCCGTTGTACCTGAGACTCTTCACAAGCTTCTCGTAAAGTTGCTTATATCTCTTCAGTCTTTCCCAGTCAGTGACTTCATATCCGCGAGGCAGTAGTTTAACAAAACCGAGTTTCTCAAGATGGGACAGATAACGGTTAAATGTCCTAATTCTTTTACTTTCTTCTCCAAAGATCCACCTTAAAGTTCTTAGCATGCCTTTAAAGAAGTTCTTTCTCCCCTTAACCGGAATTGTCATAATGATATCGGCTGTAGCTTCATCAGGAAACCCTGAAATTAACTCCGGAATGTTAATGGCTACTTCTTTTTCATTGAGCTTGACTTTTTTAGGCACTACAATAAGGTCACCATCCTTTATCTCTGCCCCGGAGACTTCCCTTATTTTTCCGTTCCTAATTGTGAACAAGCTATGACCACCGGTTATGTTGATTTTCCTACCAGAATTAAGCCTAATCTCGTAAACTTTTCCTCTATACTTATGTCTTATGAGCGCTTTGACTTTTTTGACTTCACTCTCTTTGCTTTCTCTATTGAGTGAGAATGCAAGCAGGTTATCCACTTCGAGAACTTCAGTAGTATTCACTGTTCTAACTCTGTTCTTCTGTTCTTCCATGTAGCGATCTATAAACTCGCCAATTTTTACGAATTTTACTTCTTCGTTTTCAATTATTGGCAACCATTCGTTGGGCAAAATGCTATTTGCAAGCAATTTAACGGCTCTTTGCCTGTAATCAAGCATTTTTTTCTTTATTGGGTCAATTGTGGATTTCATTTCTTTTTTTATTTTCTGTCTTGTTTCTATGAGATCTTCCAGTATAGAAGGGATAAATCCAGAGAAGTCTTTACAGAATTTGTACTCCACTATCGGAGCAACATCATAGTTGTGACAGCCTTTTCTTTCTAGAGTGTCAGGAGAGACGTTGTGAGTAACTATTATTGACGGGTATAGGGAGTTATGAGTTAGAATTCCATTTGCAAAGTAGTAGGGAGTTCCTTCTAGGGTTAGGTCATAAACTTTACCTTTGTAGTATTCAGAAGACACTTCAAACGTTGAAAGGCTGTAGAAACTATTATTCTTAAGTCTATTCATTTCCCGGACTTCAATTGCTTTCTTTAAAGATTCGTTTTTCTCTGAGCTGATGAACCCGACCAATGTTTGGAATAAAATAAGTCCATCCCTTCCGGTTATTTCTAAAATATGTCTAGTCAACTCCTTTCCATTTTCAACGTATTTATACTCATAGCGGCTATATGGGATTCCAAGGCTGTCAAGCAACTTTGCCACTATATCTATTTTCCATTTGTTGTTTGTACCCTGAGTAGCAACTACTGTATTCCGTATCTTGTTTACAGTGCCATCTCCTTCAAAAAAGCCTCTTAATACTGCTAGAGCGTAGAGGTTTTCAATATTTCTCAAGAATTCTTCAATTTGAAGGTAAACCGCTTTCTTTGCAGTAATAATTTTAAGTGCATTTGTATCTCCCTTCTTTTTCACAGAAGGTTTAATACCAAAGAGCTTATCGAAAATATATAGAATCCTCTCTAAAAGCTCCTTCTCGTTTTCACCAATTGTTATTTCGACTCTATATTGGTGTGAGATTCTCTTTTTACCTCTCGATGAATCGAAGTATTCAATATCTTTTCGAAGCAAT
>QMUE01000160.1 GCA_003663535.1 Thermococci archaeon | reverse complement strand
GTGAGTTTTTCGAAAAATTCCCACGCGGCTATGTTTTCAAAATTCTCTCTAAATGGTTCTACAATTATTAATTTCCCCCCTTCGTCCACGAAATCCAGAGCTTTTATAATGGTTCTGTGAACCTCGGGAATATATTCAAGAACAAAGCTTATTACAACCCTATCATACTTTCTTTTAGGTATGGCGTTCCTTATGTCAAGCTCTCTTAAGAACACCCAATCCATACCAAGTTCTCTTACCCTTTGTTGGGCTATGCTTAGTAACCCTGGGGAAAAGTCAATCCCAACATACTCTCCATTTGGTCCAACATGTTTTCCGAGTTCTATCGGTGAGACTGAGCCGCAACCAAGATCAAGGACCCTCATCCCATCTCTAAGTCCACCAGCCCTAACGATTATTTCTCTATATAACTTGTTTAATGGGTTTGAAAGTCTAATGTCCCAGAAGTCCGAGTCTTTGTCAAAGTCCATCATCACTTTAGAATTCTCGAAAGATAAAAATGCGTAATTTGCCATTCTGACGATCTCATCTTGTATGTTAATCCATTCTGGAATAATATCTCGTAATCTCTCATATTCAAGAGTAAAAGTACGTAAGAACCTTTTAGGGCTTAATTCAGTCCCCGTAGCTTCTAGAATTCCTAACTCATAATATGCACTTAGTAGTGATCTTAAGTAGGCTTTATTCTTGACATCTATTAAGTTTAAAATATCTTCAAGGCTTTTAGTTTTGTCCAGTTCCTTAAAAACGCCTAACCCCAATCCAATTTTGACTACATTAAAGAACGAAAAGTCAATAAGAGTTGAGAGATTGAAATCGAACTGGTTTATTAAGTCATCCATTTTTTGCACCTCACATAAATCTACTGTAATATGATTGATAAGTTTTTAGGAATCCAACAACTTTTTTCCCATGTTCAGTGAGTTTGTAATACCTAAACCCATTGTGAGTAATTTCCTCTACCAAGCCAAGATGAACTAAGGAACTATCCCCATTATAGCGGTTTCCCATGCCGACTAGGGCCCCTTTTACGTTGGAAGGATCCGATCTAACGATTCTAGCAATCTCGGAAAGGTACGTAGAAGAGGGGTAAATCTCATGTAAGTAGAAAAGTATCTTCTTCCTTAATTCGCTCCTGTGTAATGATCGTAAGATGTGAGGACCAATTACCAACCTCTCCCCCCCCACAAAAAGCCAGACATGTTAATCCAAAGTGTGGTAATACTAGACGTTATACTATGTTATATTGTGTTATATTTAAATATTTCGGTTCGACATTGTAAATTATCTAGTTATTTGAGATAGCTGTTATAAATTATGCAATTATAAGTTACAAGGTTAATATATTTACACTTCTCATTGGATATTATATGGATATAGAATATGATATTTCCTAAAATAAATGAGTTTATTAACCCTCTTTTATTTGGGTAGTTATCATTTTGACAAAAAATTCGTCAAAAAGTTTAAATATGATTCAAGATTCCTTGGTTTGTACTTTCAAGAGGTGCAGAAAAATGGACGTAGTTTGGACGACACTTGTTTTATATATGGGAGCAATGCTAGGGATTTCAGTATATGCCAGAAAATACATTAAAACCTCGGCCGACTTTTTGGTGGCCGGGAGAAGACTAGGGTTGGCATTAACCACCGCAACCTTGGCAGCCACTCACTATGGTGGTGGCTTTCATCTTAGGAGGAGCTAGCTGGGGAGCCACCTATGGATTAGGAGGAATCTGGTACGGTTTTGCCTGTGGTTTGGGACTTCTTCTGTTGGGTCTGACTCTTGCAAAGCCCATGCGCGCTTTAGCATTATACACAGTCCCAGATGTCTTGGAGATGCGTTACAAGAGTAAGGCAATAAGACTTTTAGCTGCAATGCTTTCGCTTCTGGCCCTTGTGGGTATACTTGGGGCGCAAGTGTGGGCAGCATCAGCAGTCTTTGAAGCTATAGGCCTTCCTGGAACTGCAGGGGCAGTATTTGCCACGCTTATCTTCATAGCCTACACGGCCTTTTCGGGATTGTGGGCAGTGGCATTAACGGACTTTATCCAGATAATACTCGGAAGCGTTGGTGTGGTAGTTGCAGTAGTTCTCGGCTTAAATAAGGTAGGAGGCTTTGAAGGCCTAAGAATAAGTCTCTCGACGATTCCGAACCTGCCACAGGCAAGTGGAGAGTATTTCAACTTCATGTCTCTGGGGATTTCACTATTTGCTCTAACGTTAGCGGCAACAGTAATGTATACTTTGATAGGCCAAGATTTCTACCAGAGGCTTTTCGCGTCAAAAGACGAGAAGACTGCAAGGAAAGGTGCAATTTACAGTGGAATACTGCTTATGGTATTGTCTTTCCTTCCAGCTCTAGCAGGAATGCTAGCATTGACCCTCTCCAGTGATCCACAGGCGATAATTGATTCACCAAAGACGGCAGTACCAAAATTGATAATCACAGTATTTGGAAGTGGTGTTGGAGCGATATTTGTTGCCGCAATCCTTGCAGCAGTAATGAGCACGGCCGATTCACTTTTATCAGCGGCAACTTCTCACGTGGTTAAGGACTTATACCAGAGCTTCATAGAACCTGAAGCAGAAGATAAAAAGTTACTGAATCTCTCAATAGGAACAACAGTGGCTATAGGGGTTTTGGCACTTGTAGCGGCACTTACTATTCAGGGGATAGTCGAACTTCTCATATATTCCTACGACATCTATACTTCAGGGGTCTTTGTACCACTTTTGCTTGGAATCTACTGGAAGAGAGCTACAAAAGAGGGTGCTTTGCTGGGAATGATAGCGGGGTCATTGACTGCTGTCGTAGGGATAACAGGGCTAGTGAGCTTCAGCTACTGGGAATACATTTACGTCAGTGGAGCTCTTGTTTCGGCAGTGGTCATGGTGCTTGTTAGCTTTTTGACAACAGCAAGACCAATTGAAGAGGACTTTGAAAAGGCATTTGAGTTTTTGTGAATTTTTTCTTTTTTTCTAAATTGTTTTTCACAATTAGTGAAGTTTAATCTTTAAAGTGCGCTTTTCTAGAGGTTCTCTTATCAATTGGCTTGATATTATACTATTTTCTAAGCTGATTTTCATGTAAAAATTTTTATACATGAATGCAAAATAAAACAGGGGATATTTATGGTTAGTAATGAGAAAAAGTCAATATTTGATTCAGTAGTATTTGCTATTAAACCAGGAGAGACTGTGTTAGTTGAGCATACTTCAGTTTCATCGCCCGAACTCTTTTTGTATCTTCTACTCTGGAGGTGCATAGAAAAGGGTATTCCAGTTATAGTTGATGATATTGCCGATACTTTCCATGAGTATGTTACTAGGCTCAGCCTTATGGGTTTACCAGTTGAAGGCCTCTCGAAAGTTCCTGTAATAAAAATTGGTGGAGAGAAAAAGGTGGGAAATATTCTTGGAAATGTTGAAGTCAGGAGGTATTCCTTAGATTTTAAGGCTTACAGAGAAGTTTATGAAAAAGTTGTTCCAGAAGAACCTGTTTGCAATCCAGTGATAGGTCTTCATAAGCTTTTTGTAGCTCTTGACATCCAAGATGTCAGGGGGCTTGTTCGTAATATTACAAACTTTGTTGGAGATAAGAGTCGTTTTGCCCTGTATATCATAAATAAAGACTCCTTGGTAAGAGTAGTTCCAGAAATTCTAGCCCTTCTAGAGGAGGTAAGCAGTAGTGTGCTCCAATGGGAGGTTGAGAAGAACATTTACAAACTTAGGGTTATCAAAGCTTCCAATATTCATATACTTGGCTCAGAACTCTCTTTACATATCAAAGACATATTTGAAATATGAACTTTTTAGAGTTTTTTTCAAAACCTTATTCTTTAGGCTGGAGTAAGCGATATATTTTCTGTGGCATAGCAATTAGAAGAGCTTACCTCGTGTCCCTCCCCCTCGGGAGGGAAGACGCCGATAGGCGTCCTTTCAAAACCGCCTTCGGGCGGTTGAAATCCTTGGAGTGGCCTTTGAGACGATAACCCCGAACCGCTCTGCGGTGGGGGTAATGGGCCGAAGACCGGGCCTGTGGGCTGAATCGAAACTGGTAACGCGAGTAAGTGATGGGCCCGCAAACCGAACCGCTCGTTAGCGAGGGGTTAACTCGTTGGAATCACAGCGGCGAGGAGGTCAGATGAAGAGACGCAAAGCAAAACAGGGCGAAAAGATATACCTGATTAAGGTAACACTGAGCGATTGGTATGGGCATGTTAGGGG
>QMUE01000159.1 GCA_003663535.1 Thermococci archaeon | reverse complement strand
CGCTGGCAGAGACTTCGTCGTGATGGAGAGGTTGGAGGGAATAAGACAGAAGTGCAAACAGAGGAAAGAGCAAAGAGGCACGTTCCACAGCTGGGCTTTCAGAAGATTGCAACAGATGATCGAATACAAATGCTTGGAGAGGGGTATTCCAGTAGTTTACGTTGAGCCAAATTACACTTCTCAGAGGTGTCCACGCTGTGGAACTATTGACAAAAGGAGTCGAAGAAGTCAGGCGTTGTTTAGGTGCGTTAGTTGTGGCTACCAGCATAATGCGGATTATGTCGCCTCCGTTAACCTCTCCGTGCGGGCTCGGGGAGGTTGGGCACCCGTCAACGTGCCTAATGTAGGGGTTCCACATTGGAATCACCTACAAGCCCCTCCCCTCAGGGAGGGGTAGTTGACGAAGAGGCCGATGGATCCAAGAGGCTAAGCTTTTAAGTTTTCTTTCTAACCCTTTTCATGCCATCATGGAGAGATGGAAAACTTGGGCTACCGGTTAGAGAAGCGATTAAAATTTTCCCCGAGCTTGAAAAATACCTTGATGAAAGAGGCAGATTAGATTTATCAAACAGAAGGGCAAGAATCCTGTATAACAAAGCAATTACAAGGGTTGTTTTTGATATTGAGGTGGAATATCATCCCAAGGGACTTATCACAACGCCAATTTCTCGTTTTATCTTCTTAAAGACTTTTTTAAGGGGAGGAGAAAAAGTTCTGGAAATAGGAACCGGTCACACGGCAATGATGGCAATTATGGCTGCAAAGCTATTCAAATGCGACGTAATTGCGACTGAAATTGAGGATGAATTCTTTGAATATGCAAGGGCCAATATTGAAAGAAACAACGTGGGTGTTAAGCTCATAAAAAGTATGGGGGAGGTCATTGAAGGTTTAATACTTATGGAAGAGAAATTTGATGCGATATTTTCTGCCCCTCCTTACTATGAGAAACTTACAAAAGGGGGTTTAACCGAGCGCGAAGGCGTCGGTGGGGGTAGATATGGGGAGGCTTTTTCCATAAGAATTCTTGAAGAAGGATGGCAATACTTGAAGAAAAATGGGAAAGTGGCGCTGTTTTTACCGGACAAACCAAGCTTGCTCGAAGTGGTAATTAAAAGGGGTGTTGAGCTGGGTTATACATATTGTGATATCAAATTTAAGGTAGGAACCAGATGCCGGCACTCGCTGATATTCTTTAAACGATAGACTTATATTTTTCAAGAAAGTTAACTGTTTTTTCACAGTAATAAAGAAAGAAACAGGGAAGCTCAACATCAAACCTCTGCTAACATGTGTATAATATCATTTGGGATAAAAGAGAATAAAAGAGATTGGAAGAACTAAGCAATTAATATGCTTTCATGTGGCTCAACTATTCAAGTTATAAAAATAAAAGGTGATTACTCTTTCATCATTTTCTCTATTTCCTTCAGCCTTTTTCCGGGTTCCAACTCTTCACCGGCTGAGGACACCATAAGGCCCTCTGCAGTTTCAATGGTTTCCTCATCAAAACTGCCACTCAAAATGCTTTCACTAGTCAAATCAAGCATCGTGCTCAAGGCCTCATCCAAATTCTCCACCTTCCCCATGGCCTTCTCGAAATTCACCTGTATTTTAGCGATATCCTCTGCTCCAGGTCCCTCAGAAATACTTTGGACGATATCTTTACTGAATTGAATAAAATCCGCGGAGACTTTAACCAGTTCCCTCTGCAGTTCGGCCTCCTCCATCAAGAGTAAAAGACGCTTTGCCTGTGTTATCCTATTTTCCAAGACCAGATATTTAACTGCGCTTCTCTTCAAAAGGGTTTCATCTCCAAGCTTTGCAGCTTCTTTTCCCTGTAGGAATACCCTACGCTTAAAATTTTCAAGGTTATTTATATATTGTTTCAAGGCCATCTTGGCTTTTCTCATCCTAACCTTCCTTTCAATCTCCTTCTCCTCTTTGGATTTCCAAAGGCGAACCACACTATCACGCCCCGTTTTCTCTTTTTATATTGTGCACCAAAACCTTAAGCCTTTCCATGAAGTCCTCACTCACAGGCAGGCCCTCCCTGATGAGCAGCGCCACTGCGTTTATCGCGCTTGTTAAATCCGCAAGATTCTGCACCGTGTAGAATTTGAGATCGTTGAGCGTATTGAGAAGCTCTGCCTTGTTGTTGAGCTCCGCGTAAGCCAAAACAAGCTTACCAAGCGTCTCAACCACGAGCCTCCTGTTCCTCAAAGCTTCTTCCGGAGTGGTACTTCGTTTGAGAGCCTGAACGCTCTTTGAGAGCGTCTCCCTGAGCTTTTCAACTTCTTTCTCTAGCTGCTTTTTCCTCTTCTCAGCCTCCTCAAGCTTTTCCAAGTCCTTGAGTAATTCATCAACGCTCTGGTAACGGTTCTCTTTTCTTTTTGCTAGAAGTTTCTCGAAAATACCGTCATACTTTGCAAGAGCTGGATTGATCTTTGAAGGCGGCGTGAAGCGATAACCCTCATCCACTATTTTCCCAAACACTTCCTCATAAGTATAGCCCTCAAAAGGAAGTTTACCAGTGAGGAGCTCATAGAAAGTAACACCCAACTGCCAAATATCTGTCCGGTGGTCTGTATGTCCATACTTACTGGGCATTAAGTGCTCGGGTGATGCATAGAGAGGAGTGTAGCCTAGGACACTCCTCCTCGAGCTCATTGTCCCAAGTTTTGCCAGTCCCCAGTCTGTGATCTTAGGCATTAAATCGCTCTTGAGGAGGATGTTGAGTGGCTTTAAGTCCCTGTGATAAATACCTTTGCCATGAGCGTACTTAAGCCCTTCCGCAATGCTTCGGATGAGTTTTAGTGCTGTTTTCTCGTCTACGGGCTTGGGATAAGCTCCTAAGTCTCTGATAGTTTTTCCATTCATGTTAACGCCTTCCACGTACTCCATCTCAAGGTATGGGATTGGTAGGATGTCGACATCATAGAGTTTGACAATGTTAGGATGATTAAGGTGAAGCCAGGTCGAGACTTCCTTGATAAAGGTTTTACTTGTTTTCTCATCAATGCGCGGGATCTTTAACGCCACAACTTTTCCATCTGACTTACGTTTGACTTTGAAGACTTTGGCAAACCCACCCTCGCCAAGGAATTCTAAAGGTTCATAACGTTCAAGAAGGGCAGAAGGAAAGCCTAGAACCAGCGATTCGAGAAGGGCAGGTTTTTTAATTTCTTGGGTTGGTTGTTCTTCGGGTTTTTTGACCTCTACGCGTGTTGACCTTTCAAACTCAACGAGTCCTCTCTCAAAATCTACCCGCTTGACTTTCCAGCCGGCGTTCAACCAGCCTTTTACCGCGTGGGAGTGACTTCTGTCATTTCCCCACCAAGCCCTGTGTTTCCTTGCGGAATCGGGAAGTTTGCCTCCAATTATCCGCTCTATCTCATCAAACTTTAGCGTTACATTACTTTTGTCCAACTTTGAAAGATAATTCCCGAGAGCCTCGTATCTTGGAGTCTTTTCCATTGTTTCAGGCAATTTTTCAGGCTTTTCTGCCTTTTTAGATTTCCTGCTCTTAGTTTTAGATACAATCCCGCCAATGAGAAGTAATCCGATCAATGCCCCCACTATGTAGTAGGGGTTAAGGTTTGAACTGCTGACGGCTGTGGATGTTTCCCGTGGCGAAGTTGAGGAGGTTGCTGTTTGCGGAGAGGTTTTAGAGGTAGAAGTTGGAGAAGATGATGGTGTAGGGCTAGTTGAGCTTGTCGTGGACGTTATAGAAGTTGTCGTTGAACTGGATTGTGGAATTGGTGTTAATAAAGCACTAAAGGTCGTTGTTTTTCCTGCAGTAATCGTCACAATTTTTGAATATTCCTCATAACCATCTTTCTTGATTTTCACCTCATACTCGCCTGGAGAGAGCTTGTAGTCCTCCAACGGTGTTGTTCCAGCATAATTCCCATTAATGTAAACTTCTGCTCCAGGAGGGTTGCTATTAACACTCAAGAAGCCATAAACAGGTTTAAGAGTTACTGATATGCTTCTAGTTTCCCCTGTCTTTACTCCTACCATACCCGTGTAATCCTCGTATCCATCTTTGGTAATCCTCACCTCGTAAGTTCCAGGCATTAAGCTGAGAGTTAATGGAGTCACTCTTTTATATTCACCGTTAACGTAAATTTTCGCCCCAGAAGGGCTGGAAGAGATTTCAAGGGTTCCTGGGCCGATTATTGTAGTTACAGTGGCATTAGAGTCTTGAATAATAGCCTGAGAAGTCAT
>QMUE01000158.1 GCA_003663535.1 Thermococci archaeon | reverse complement strand
TTCAATGAGGTATGCCTCTCTTCCAATGTATCTCTGCTGGAATCTTCTGTCATCAATGTTCCATTCGTTAAAGCTTACCATGTAAACACCCAACTTCACGTCTTCAATGAGTTCTTCGAAAGAGTGATCTCCGGGGGCGAGGTATGTATTTGCCATTCTCACTATGGGCTCACGGTTGTAGTTTAAGGCACGAGCTGCTGCGTTTGATTTTAGGCCTAAATAAGAGGCGTACTCCCTGTTCATTAGGAACTCGTTGATTATACCATTCCTTATCAAGTACCTTGGTCTTGCCTTGACACCTTCATCATCGTAGAGATAGAATCCCCAGCTGTTTGGAACAGTGGGATCTTCAACAACTGTCACCACTTCACTTCCAATCCTCTCTCCAAGCATTTCTGGTTTAACAAAGCTCTCTCCCGCTTGAGCAGCTTCTCTTCCCATTATTCTATCGAGTTCATATGGATGCCCAACGCTCTCATGAACAGCTATTCCAGCTACTTCGGGACTTATTACGACATCAACCTTTCCTTCTGGTGGTTTTTGTCCCTCTTTTATTAGTTTTTGGAGAGCTTTAACATCTTTGGCAGCCCATTCCCATGGTTGATCCTTCTCAATAAGTTCAAGACCTCCAGAAAAGGCCCTTTGAACGAAAGGAGCCTGTTCCATTTGTCCCTCCTCAAAGACAACGAGGTTATATGTTACGGAAACTCTTGGGATAAAACTCTCAACCAAGGCCCCTTCATTGTTCATAAAAATCTTGTGCCACATGAAATCTCCATACCTTAAAAAGCGCATTGGCGTGGTCACACCAGTTTCTTTTACTTTTTCTTGAATAAGTTTCAAATAATCCATCTTTTCCTCAGCGCTGATGTCTCTAAAGTCCTTTTTCATTTTTACTTCATAGGAGACTTGGTGAAAGCTCTCCTCACTGAACTGAATTGGCTTGTTTCTTATTTTTGCGGCAGCTTTTGCAAGCTTCACAGCTTTTTTCACGGCTTCGCTTACGCTTTCTTTCGTTAATACGTTTGTGGAGGCAAAACCCATTCCGCCGTCTACAAGAACTCTGATCCCAATCCCCCTGTCGGCCAGAATTCCAAGCCCTTCAGGATTGCCATTTTTCATAACGATTTCAGTCCCATTTTTCTCCTCAAACCTTGCCTCAGCATAGCTGGCCCCCATTTCCTGGGCCTTCTCAATGGCAAACTCAACAAGCTCATGCATGTACATCACCTCGAATTAATGCATATTAAAGTCCCCCTTTGAAGTATAAAATCGTTTCGTTTCGATGGATGTTGAAGCGGGTTAGAAAAAGTGATAAACATTGAACTATAATTTTATTCAGGTGGGAGCATGCCAATCACGACTAAAACCGGGGATAAAGGAACAACAGGAATTTTTACGGGAGAAAGAATAGCCAAGTTCTCACCCATAATTGAGGCTAACGGCATCATAGATGAGCTGAGCTCATTTTTAGGAGAAGCGAAGCATTATGTGGATGAAGAACTCGGAGAGGTATTGGAAAATATCCAAATGGAACTTTATTCTCTCATGACTGAAATTGCAAGTAAAGGAGAGTACAAAAAAGTTGGGGAGAAAGAAATAGCACGTTTGGAAGAACTCATTAAAAAATTTGAAAGAGAAGTTAAACTTGAGGGCTTTGTTATTCCTGGCTCAACAATAGCAAGTGCAAAGCTCGATGTTTGTAGGGCAATAGCCAGAAGAGCAGAAAGAAAAGTTGCAAAGCTTGTTTTGGAATATGGGATTGGGGAAATCTCTCTGAAATATCTCAACCGCCTGAGTGATTTGCTCTTTATGATGGGCCGTTACATTGAGCTTAAAGAGAGGAAAATCAAATATGCGAAGTGAGGGATATGGAAAAGATTATTGGCATACTAGGTGGAATGGGCCCGCTTGCAACAGTTGACCTCTTTAAGAGGATAGTTATGAAAACACCAGCGAAAAAGGATCAGGATCATCCAAGGATCATAATTTACAATAACTCCAAAGTTCCGGATAGAACCGCATATATTTTGGGTAGAGGGGAAGACCCCCTTCCAGAGCTCGTAGATAGTGCGAAAAAGCTTGAGAAGTGGGGAGCTGATTTTATAATAATGCCATGCAATACGGCCCATTTCTTCGCAGAGGAAATTCAAAAAGCCATTAATATACCCCTTATAAGCATGATTGAAGAAGCTGCCGAGCACATAAAGAATTTGGGCCTAAAAAAAGCTGGACTTCTGGCAACAAAGGGAACTGTGAAAGGATTGGTCTACCACAGAGCGCTCTTGAATAGGGGGATTGAGATAGCAGTGCCAGATGAAAAAGACCAAAAGGCGCTAATGGATGCGATCTATGAGGGCATAAAAGCCGGAAATTTAGAATGGGGAAGGCGGAAGATGCTTGAGGTTGCCAAGAAGCTTGAAAAAAGGTGTGATGGGTTGATAGCAGGCTGTACTGAAGTAAGTGTAGCTTTAAGGCAAGAAGATTTTGACGTTCCTTTCATAGACCCCATGGATGTTATAGCTGAAAAAGCTGTGAAACTTGCTTTAGGCCTATAGCCATTCTTTTCTTTTAAAGTAGTATAGCATTCCGAGGGCTATTGCAAGCATTCCTAGGAGGGTGAGGGGGTAGCCATAGTACCAGTTGAGTTCAGGCATATTATATGGCGAGACTCTTGGGTTGAAGTTCATTCCATATATACCGGTTATGAATGTCAGGGGAATGAAGATCGTAGATACCACCGTGAGAATCCTTATGATCTCGTTTATCCTCATTGAGATTGTGGAGTAGTATATTTCCACCAGTCCATTGGCCATATCTCTCTGGCTTTCAATTATGTCGAGGATTTCCATAACATGATTGTAGAGCTCTTCTAGGTATCCCTGTGTTTCCTCTTTGAAGAACTCCCTTCCTTCGAGCCTCAGCCTTCTGAAGACCTCCAAGAGTGGAAAAATTGTGCGTCTAGCAAACAGGATTCTTCTCCGTATTCCATGTATCCTGCGGAGGGTTTCCTTATCCTTATCCTTTAGCACTTTGTTTTCTAATATTTCCATCTGGGAACTAATATTTTCCAATATTGGTACATAGTTCCCGATTATTGCATCAAGGAGAGCATAGAGTAGATAATCAGCATCCCTTTCTCTGAAAAGGCCTTCGTTGTGTCTTATGCTCTCCCTTATTGAATTGAAGACATCCCCCGATCTCTCTTGCATGGTGATAACAAAATTGTCTTTAAGAAAAATTGCAGTTCGCTCTTTTTTCAAACCACCTTTCAGCTCGTATACCTGGTGAAGGAGTATAAAGAGGTGGTCTTTCAGTATAGTGAGTCTTGCACGGCTTTTTATCCTCTTTATCGCTTTGACTGTGACATCATGGACTCTAAAGGTGTTTTTTAGCTCTTCGAGATATCCGATCCCATCAATGTTTATCCAAACTACTCTGTAATCTTTGTAGTCTAGGGCCTCTTCGAGTTTTTTGATCCGTTTTTCCTCAAACTTGTCCTCTGAGTATGCAAAAATTGTTATCTTGGGCGCTTCATCCATCCCGGACACCACAATGAAAGCCGTTAATTTGAATTGTAGTTAATGGTAATTATAGTTTTCTCTTTTTGAATGGAGTTTGTTTGGTGGATGTTCGTGGAGGATATTGAATGCATCCATCAAAGCAAAGTATTTAACATCAATTGCTCTGATTATTCTGGGTAATAATGTTGATGGAATGGAATGATTATTTTGTGAACGAGCTCAAGAGGCGGTTTATGGAGAAGTATGGGGGGAAACCCCTAGAGGAGGTCTTTCCTGTAAGAGAGACAAAGAAGTGTTATTTAATAGAAGAAAGGGAGAGAATTAAACTGGAGTTGCCAGATGTGGAGAAGGTGAGATGGAATCTTTTGTCTTCCCTATCATTAGTACATGGAGTTGGGCCTCGCACAGAGATGAAACTCAAGGAGAGAGGTTATTCCACTCTAAAGGATCTTATGAAGCACCCCAGATTTGAAAGTGAGGCTTCTAGAATCTTGAGGCTTTTAGAGGAACGCCGGATTCATGAAATTGTAGAGTATATAGGGAGAAGGTTCAAAATGTCACATCCTCTCATTCTTCACTGTGCCGCTTTCCACGATCTAGAAAAGTTTCTTGTTATTGATATCGAGACGTTGGGCCTTTTTAGTTGTCCAATAACTCTAATAGGAACAGGAGAGTTTAGAGGTAATGAATTCATCATGAAACAATATTTTGCGAGGAATCTACGGG
>QMUE01000157.1 GCA_003663535.1 Thermococci archaeon | reverse complement strand
TGGGCACCATGGCGCATCAAATACATAAGATCCCCAAAACACAACGGCTGTATATTTTGTGATTTCCCAAAAGAAAACCGTGATGAAGAGAGGTTAATACTTTACAGGGGCAAGCACGCATTTATTATCATGAACAACTACCCCTACAACCCTGGTCATGTTATGATTGCTCCTTACAGACATGTAGGAAAATGGGAAGAACTCACCGATGAGGAACTTCTTGATATTATGAAACTTTCCCAGCTCACGATAAAGGCCCTAAAAAGAGCTATGAAACCACAGGGTTTTAATATGGGGGTTAATATTGGCTGTGTAGCCGGGGCCGGTGTAAAGGATCACGTTCATCTTCATATTGTACCAAGATGGAACGGAGATACAAACTTTATGCCTGTGATAGCCGATACTAAGGTTATCCCGGAATAACTCGAGGAAGCCTACGAAGAGTTAAAAAAAGCACTGCAGGAGATCTTAAAGGAATAGCTCTCCTCCTGAATCTTTTTATAAAAAATAAAAATAGAAGTAGCTCATTCCTCACCAAGAACAGCCCCTGCTAGTATCGCTCCGCCTTTTCCTTTGAATTCCTCTTCTACGATGTATACTGGCACTCTACCATGGGGGACACCGACTTTTTTCCCATACCATTCACTCAAGACGTAGTGAGCGCCTATTAAGAGTAGTACTGCTATTACCAGCAATACCCATCCATTTGTGAAACCTAAAGCGAATAGCACCAACATTAAAGCGCCTGCTCCTGCTGCTGTTAATGCATATGGTATTTGAGTGCTCACGTGATCAATGTGGTCACAACCTGAGAACATTGAACTCATAATCGTGGTATCGCTTATCGGAGAGCAGTGGTCTCCAAAGACACCGCCGGCAAAAACTGATGCGATGCTCGCATAAACTACTGGCCCAAAACTTCCGCTCAGTTGATAGGCCAAGGGTACTGCAATTGGCATCATTATGGCGAATGTTCCCCAAGAAGTTCCTGTGGTGAATGATATAAACGCTGCTACAATGAACACAACTAATGGAACTAATCCTGGAGAGAGAACGTTTGATGCAACTCTCACTACATAATCCGCTGTTCCAACAGCATCACAGGCACTCTTGATGCTCCATGCGAGGATGAGGATCATCATTGCAAAGTGCATCTGCTTCATACCCGCTACTACTATTTCCTCGACTTCTTTAAGGTTCATTATCTTCATTCCAACAACGAGCGCCATTGCAACAACGACCATTCCAAATGAACCCCACACAAGAGCCCATGTTGAGTCAGCATTTGAGAGAACCTCTTGGAAGCCTCCCTCTGCATAAGTTGCGCTTCCTCCACCAGTGATCCACAGTCCAAGGAATGTTAAGCCTATTAACGTTAACACAGGGAGTATAAACACCCAAACGCTTTCCTTTCCTTCAATTGGCATTCCAACGTCAACTTCAGTTGTCATCATTGGCTGTGCTCCGTCTCTTATTACCTTCCCCTCTTTTCTTGCCCTGTATTCAGCCTTGAGCATTGGGCCATAGTGCTTGTGCGTAATAGCTACGAGATAAACTAAAATTATTGCCAGTATCGGGTAAAATCTATATGGCCAGCTTGCAAACCATGCCGAATAGGCACTTATGGTTTCCCCAACACTAGCTATTGCGTCCTTTAGAAGTCCAAGCTCATAACCTATCCAAGTTGAAACAACTGCAAGAACTGCCACAGGTGCAGCTGTGGAATCATCGGCATAGGCTAAAAATTCTCTTGAAACCCTTGCTCTGTCAGTTATTGGCCTCATAGTGTTTCCAACGATAATGGTGTTTGTATAATCATCAAAGAAGATTAGGGTTCCAAAAATTGCTGCCATAAGGGAAGCAGCTTTACTGGTTCTAATTTTCCTTGTGACGGCCTTTGCTATGGCATTCATTCCGCCTGCTTTATAAATCAATGCTACACCAGCGCCGATCAGGGCATCAAAGAGCAATATCCTTGTGTTCCAGAGGTCCGTAACAATTTGTCCGTTTTCCTCCCAAGCAGAAGCTATGTTGAAGACAATCCACTTCAGAGTTTGTGTAGTTGCACCTACTGGATCTCCTCCTGCAACCAGCACCCCACCGACCCAAACTCCAAAGAACAACGCAAAAAGAACTCTTTTTGTCAATATTGCCAGTCCGATAGCTACAAGGGGCGGCAAAAGGGACAATATGCCAAAGTCACCCATATTTCAAACCTCCCTTATTGTACTATGTAGAGGATGCATCAAGAAAATTTCACTAATGTTATATATAAAAGTCTTTTCAGAGCTTTTTTGGCTATTTGTGGTTACAAAAATGCTTCAAAGTTGAGAATAGACCAACAGGGGTTTCAAAAGGACGTTAATGCGGCTCTAAGAGAGCAGTTATACAAATATTTTTCTTATTTTAAGGACCACGTTTAAAAATTTTATGAAATGGGATTCACACTTTCATTAACTTTTTCCACTTCTCCTTTGTCATCTTTAAACATCCCGGTGGCATAAGCTCCCTTTCCGGGCAGTACCCTAAGGCTATGCATCTCGGCCCAAGCTTTGCCCATTCTATGATGGGTTTTAATTCATCAATTTTTGCTATCTCCTCAAGCATCTTCCAAGCGATGTGGTTAATTTCCCATTGTGCCCTTGCACACGCTCTAAATCCAAGAAAGTGCTTGAGCTCTCTTAGGTTCATTGTTACAACTATTTTGGTTCTCACGGCCTGTGGTAGAATGAAGCGTGCGTCTTCCTGGTGTATACCTTTGGCATAGCTCTCTTCGTAAAGCTCAATTGCCTTTCTCATGAGCTCTTTCCACTTTTCGTGGAGCTCAGGCTTTTCTTTGACGCTCTTGGGGATTGCGAAGGTCTCCTCAACATCCTCAGAATTGAGTTTGATGTATCTCTGGCTTTGCTGTGTGTAGCTCGCTATTCTGTGGCGAACAAGTTGGTGCGAGTTCCCAGACCAGACTACCTTTCCATTTCTACGCACGTATATTCTGTGATAGGGAACAACGAGAGAATAAACTTTCCCCTTGTAATAAACAGGCTCCCCGAATTTCTTTGCAGACTGTCTGCCTAAAAGGTGCTCCGAACGTTTTTCACCGTGGACAGATACAACATAAATGGTTTTCGTTGTATTCGAGACTTTATTTCCACCTATCGATTTTCTCGGTCTTGGCGGATAGACTCGGATGTTAGCGGAAAGTCCAACTTTCATAAACAGTTCTTGAAGGTCATCTGCGAATCTCTTGGAGGACGTGTATATCTGAATGTGGCCTTTGTATTCGCTTCCGTCTCCGGCGGCGACCCCATCCAGAAATCTCCTTATCTGCTTTGAGCTGGCATTCTTTATGAGTTCTGGAACGAATTCTCTCCCGGTTTTTGCTCCCGCTCCAAATAAACTTTCAACGAACCTAACGTGCTGGAGGTTTCCTATCTTTATTACATGCCCACCTCTGGATTTAACGTGGTATTCCTTGCAGTGAAAACCCAACCTGTTGCATAGTTCCTTTGTCCTTTCCCTCACTTTCGGTTTGTTTTGGGTTATGACTATACATTTCCTGCCCCCACAGTAGCTTCCATCCGTAATCCAAAGACCCAAAAGCTCGAAGAGGTCGCCTGTTCTCTCGGCGTTTAAATGAATCGCAGGGAATTTTCTGTAATACCTGGGATGGGGAGGAATCGTGACTTCAACATCGGGTGTGTCCCACTTTGCGTTTTTCTTGAACTTATATCTGGCGTTTGTTAGGTTTTTTGCCATTATGAACTTCCATTTTCTTGTTTTTTCTGAACGCTTATCATAATCAAAAACCCACATTCTATGTTCCGGAGTGACTAAGAGGTCGATAGATGATGACTCGAAGTGGAGGAGATATCCCTCGTACTCCTGTTCGATTTTTGCTTGTGGCTTATGCCATCTCAAATACCCTTCATCATCCAAGCATGCAACCTCGTCATCGAGTGTTACATCTTTAATCTTCTTCCATTCTTCCCGAGTTAAGACCTCGGTTTTATCATCGTAGCATGCCACTCTGGAGATTCCCTCTATCGCAAAAGTCAGAACAGCGTGCTCAAGGATTGACTCGTGGCCATAGCTGAGGACCTTTGGCATGTGCATCTCGACGTCCCTCTCGGTGATCCGCTCAAAGGCCTCACTTTTCCACTCGTCCCAATAACTTATCAAAGCTGCCCAAGTTATGGTTTCTAGCGGCCTTGGGGTGTAATTTATGAGCTTGACTTTTATGTCCTTCATTATATCCACC
>QMUE01000156.1 GCA_003663535.1 Thermococci archaeon | reverse complement strand
CCTTTGCAAACTTCCAAAGAATAGCATGGTATATGGAAGAAGGTTTGAACTTCTTAGAGGCTCTAACTATTGTAAGAGCAACTACTATTTTTACAACTCATACACCAGTACCAGCTGGCCACGATAGATTTCCCATAGTAGAAGTGGAAAAAAGATTGGCTAAATTCCTTGAAGGAATTCCAAAGGAAGAATTTCTTAACTTAGGTCGTGAAGGTGAAGAATTTAATATGACTCTTCTTTCGATAAGAACTTCAAGCTATGTGAATGCCGTAAGCAAACTGCACACTGCCGTCACCAAAGAAATGTGGAAAGAGCTCTGGAAAGGTGTTCCTCCTGATGAAATGCCTGTAGAGGGCATTACAAATGGAGTTCATACAAAAACATGGCTACATAATGAAATAAAGAAGCTCATTGATAGATATATTGGAAGAGTTTGGAGAGATTATGCTGAGTTGGAGGGGCTTTGGTATGGTGTAGAGAGAATTCCCAATGAAGAACTATGGGAAGCCCACCTAAAGGCAAAAAGAGAGCTCATAGACCTCATCAAAAGAAATATGAAAGAAAGGAACAAAAGACTTGGCATTGAAGAGCCTATACCAGAAATAAATGAAAATGCATTGTTAATTGGCTTTGCAAGACGTTTTGCAACATACAAACGCGCAACAATGATCTTCAATAATTTAGAACGACTCAAAAAAATAGCAAACAATCCAGAAAGGCCGGTGTATATCATTTTTGGAGGAAAAGCGCATCCAATGGATACTTCAGGTAAAGAATTCCTAAAAAGGACCTATGAAGTTTCCCAAATGCCAGAGTTTAAAGGCAAAATCATAATATTTGAGAATTATGATATGGGTTCAGCTAGGGCCATGGTATCGGGAGTGGATGTATGGCTCAATACTCCCCGACGACCTTTAGAAGCTAGCGGAACGAGTGGAATGAAGGCGGGCCTTAATGGTGTCCTTAACCTAAGTGTTTACGATGGCTGGTGGGTTGAAGGATATAACGGCAAGAATGGCTGGATTGTAGGAGAGGAGAGCATTGAACCAGAAACTGAGGGAGATGACATAACTGATGCAGAAAGTCTGTATGAATTACTCGAAAATGAGGTTATTCCCACATATTACGAAAATAGACAAAGATGGATTTACATGATGAAAGAGAGCATAAAGAGTATTGCACCACGCTTTAGCACACACAGAATGCTTAAAGAGTATGTGAACAAGTTCTACTCAAAGGCTTTAACTAATGCCGTTCTCCTACAAAGAGACAAATTCAATGCAACTAGAGAGATAGCCGCATGGAAAGCAAAGGTACTTAATTCATGGAGCAAAGTCAATATAGAAAGGATTGTCACTCATGACGCCATTGCTACTGAAATAATAGTAGACCTAGATGAACTCGCTCCTGAAGATGTAAAAGTTGAAATCTACTATGGTGTTAAAGAAGAGGGATATGCTATAGAAAAGCCGTATATAATAGAACTCAAACGTCCTCAACACCTAAGAGATACAAAATGGCTCTACAGATACAAAGGGAATGCTCTCAAGAACCTTGGAAATCCATGCTGGCACTATGCAGTGAGGGTTTATCCATACCACGATAAATTGCCCCATAAATTCTTGCTTGGTCTTGTTAAGTGGAAGGGTTTCTTTGACTTTTAGTCCTCCAAATCAATTTTTGGAAAATGTTATAAAGCAAAGTTCTTCAATTTAAGGAGGGTTACCATGAGGATAGTATTTGACATAGGTGGATCTGTTCTAGTCCCAGATGAGCCTGATGTAAAGTTCATAGAGGAAATTGCCTACCAACTGACAAAAATCAGCGAAGATCATGAAGTGGCTGTTGTGGTCGGAGGAGGAAGGGTTGCAAGAGAATATATTCAAGCAGCAAAATCTTTCACACCAAACGAAACTTTCAAAGATTATATAGGAATCCACATAACAAGAGCCAATGCCATGCTCTTGATTGCAGCTCTCAGAGAAAAGGCGTACCCCTTTGTTGTAAGTGACTTCAGAAAAGCTTGGGAAGTTATGCAGCTCAAAAAGATACCTATAATGGGCGGAACTCACCCAGGACACACCACAGATGCTGTAGCAGCACTGCTGGCAGAATACCTTCAAGCAGATCTCTTAGTAGTTATAACAAACGTTGATGGAGTTTACGACAGCGATCCAAAAAAGAATCCAAATGCGAAAAAGCTGGACAGAATTTCAACTAAAAAACTTGTAGAAATAGCAATGCAAAGTGAAAGCAAAGCTGGAGGAAGTGGAGTCGTTGATGCATTGGCAGCGAAGTTCATTCAAAGAGGAGAGATAAAAACCCTAATTATTGGTAAAGATGATGCAAGAACCCTTTTTGACGCCATAAAAGGAAAACACAAGGGTACATTGATTGAACCTTAATTTCACAATCTTTTTATATTTATTGAGGTTTCTCTTATATGGTGATGTTACAATGAAGATTGTAGTGATTGGTTCTGGAACAGCCGGAAGTAATTTTGCACTCTTTGCAAGAAAGCTTGATAGAAAAGCGGAAATCATTGTAATAGGAAAAGAAAAAACAATGCAGTATTCCCCCTGTGCATTACCATTCGTTTTAAGCGGAAAAATCCCAAAGCTAGAAGATATCGTTGTATTTCCCAACGAATTCTATGAAAAACAGAAAATTCAAATGATGCTTGAAACCGAGGCAAAAACCATAGACAGAAAAAGAAAGGTTATAATCACAGATAAAGATGAAGTCCCATACGACAAACTTGTATTAGCTACAGGCTCCAAAGCATTCATTCCACCAATTAAAGGTGTTGAAAAGAAAGGAGTCTTCACATTAAAAGAAATGAGAGACGTGAGAGAAATACAAAAGTACATAAAAGAAAGAAAGCCAAAAAAAGCCGTTGTAATAGGCGCGGGCTTAATAGGGCTTGAAGGAGCCGTTGCATTTAGAGAACTTGGAATGGAAGTTCTCGTTGTTGAACTTCTCGAGCATTTACTTCCAACAATGCTTGACAAGGATATAGCCTCAATAGTACAATCCCATCTAGAGGAGAAGGGAATCCAATTCAGATTTGGAGTTGGGGTGAGCGAGATTATCGGAGATCCAGTAACGGCCGTAAAGGTAGGAGAAGAGGAAATTGAATCTGACATAGTCCTCGTGGCAACTGGTGTAAGGGCAAACGTAGATCTTGCAAGAGAAGCTGGATTGGAAATAAAGAGGGGCATTGTTGTTGATGAATACCTGAGAACAAGTGATCCCGACATATATGCTATCGGAGACTGTGCTGAAGTCTATGATGCCGTGACTGGAGAGAGAATACTAAGTCAACTAGGTACAACAGCTGTTAGAATGGCAAAAGTAGCCGCTGAGAATGTTTTTAATAAAAACGTGAAGTTTAAGCCAATGTTTAATACAGCCATAACAGAACTTTTTGATCTGGAGATAGGTACTTTCGGAATAACACAGGAAAGAGCAAGGAAAGAGGGGATTGAAGTGGTAGTGGGCAAATTCAAGGGATCAACTAAGCCAGAGTATTATCCCGGAGGAAAACCAATAACCGTAAAATTAATCTTTAGAAAAGATAATAAAAAGCTAATAGGGGCCCAAATAGTTGGCGGAGAGAGAGTATGGGGAAGGATAATGGCTCTAAGCTTTGCCGCCCAGAAAGAGGCTACAGTTGAAGATATCGCCTATGGAGAAACAGCTTATGCGCCCCCAATAAGTCCGACTATTGATCCAATAACTGTCGCAGCAGAGATGGCACTTAGAAGATTTAAATGACATTTGCTCTTTTTCCTTCTTTTTTGACTCTTTTTTTGGTTCTAAAGGACAAGAGTCAAACTTTTTGCCATAATGACAAATAAGGTTGGAAAAGATTTTTATAGATGCTCCCCATTTTAATGCGTTGGTGCACTATGATATTCAGGAGTGAGGGTTTTTGGGAGTATAGTTGGTGAACCTTTTCTATCCATGGGTTACTTAGTAGTCCCTAACTCTAATTTCGACATTTCAAAACTGTTTGGAGGTGTAGTTTGTGGTCAGAGAAACTTGGGGAAGTAGAGTAGGTTTTGTTGCAGCATCTATAGGAAGTGCAGTAGGTCTAGGAAACATCTGGATGTTTCCAATGAGAGCCGGCCTTTATGGAGGAGCTGCGTTTTTAGTACCCTATTTGGTATTGCTATTTACAGTAGGAGTTGTAGGACTTACTGTAGAATGGACTTTAGGAAGATCAACCAAAGGAGGCCCAATAGAAGCATTCGCCAAAGCACTACCTG
>QMUE01000155.1 GCA_003663535.1 Thermococci archaeon | reverse complement strand
ATGGGGAATATGATCTCATAGTTAAGGTCGAAACTGAGACATTAAAAGATTTAGATCATTTCATAACAGAAAGAATAAGAAAGATGCCAGAAATACAGATGACTTCAACAATGATAGCTATCTAAAGTCTCTCTTTCTCTCAATCATGGCCTTTTTCTTAATTTTCTAATGACAGGATAGAATGGGCCTGTGGGATTATTTTAGAACGAAAAAGTTCATCGATAGATGCTCCAAATGAACTTTTCTCTGCAGTATGAGAGAATTTTAAAAATGAGAGATAAGAAAACTCTAAAAAAGAACAAAAGGATCATTTGTTCATCATTAGCCTTATCCTCTCTGCTGCATCTTTTGCCATGTCTGAGATCCCACTTAAAGTTTTTGCGATATTGAGAAGATACATTCCAAGACCCCAATCCATCTTACTAGAGTTCTTAAAGATCATCTCCATGAATTTTGTGTCGAGTTCATCGATTTTGTGTTCAACACTTCCTATTTCTTTGATTAACCTATACTCTTCCTCAATCTCTTTCTCCCCAAATCCACTCTCTATGACCGTATCCATTTGAACTATTGCATCGTAAACGAGTTTTGCAGCCTTAATGCTCTCTTGACTCATCTTTATCACAAGATCTTTCACTTCATGTTTGATCTCTTCAGGAATATCATTGGGATCCCTAACTAAGAGCCATTTCGCTGTATTTTCAGCAGCGTCTGCTATTTTATCTTGTCTCTGAAGGTACCTTAGGATGTCCCCTCTGTCAACAGGCATAAATAATTTTGAACTTAAACTGTCTCTGATTTCCTCCTTAATCTTATCTGCAAAGTCCTCAAGATCGTCAACTTTTTTTGCATACTCTCGCATGTTTTCATAATCTCCCTTTTCCCATGCTTCAAGGGCCCTTTCAAGGGTCTCCACAGTTTCTAACACAACCTCTGCGTGCTTTATCAGAGGTTTAAAAGGACTTTTGGCAAATAACTTTGTCCAAACTTGCATTATCTTCACCCCACGATCATTAATATTTTAAATATAATCCCTGCAACGATAGCTGCAACAGGGACTGTAACAAACCATGAGATTATTATATCTTTAACGACTTCTTTGTTTATTGCTTTTACTCCTCTCGCAAGACCAACACCTATAACTGCACCCACAACTGTATGTGTAGTGGAAATTGGTAAACCTAACGCCGAAGCTATTAATACTACACTTGCGGCTGAGAAGTTTATACTGAACCCTCTTGTATTAGTTAGTTCTGTGATCCTTCTTCCAACGGTTTCCATGACTTTGTACCCGTAAGTTGCAACACCAACTGCTATTCCTAAACCGCCCATTGCTAGAATCCATTTTGGCACGGGAACTTTCATTCCTACTAGTCCCATTGTTGCTACGGTGTAGACTGCTGCAACTGGTCCTATAGCATTTGCAACATCATTTGCGCCGTGAGAAAGTGCCAAATAAGCAGAGATCGGCACTTGTACTTTTTTAAATATAGATTCAGCACCCAAGTAAGGGTCGTCTATCTTAAAGTTTCTCCGTAAAAGTACAAAACCTATTAAAAATGCTCCGATGCCAACTGGAATTCCATAATTTGTCACTGCAATTAACAGCGAGTCTCCATGCATGACTTTTATATAAAACATCGAACCTATAATTACAAAAGTGATCCCTATCCAGAAGGGTACCCACTTTTTGGCACTTTCTATGGGATCTTCCTGTTGCAGTATCGTTTTGGAAACTAGCTTTATAACAATAAATGCTACGATCGCACCAAAGATGGGTGAAAATATCCAACTAACCACAATTTGTGCCATTTTCCCCCAATTGACTATGGAAGTTCCGGCGTATACTATACCATATCCTGCTATACCCCCTACAATCGAGTGAGTGGTTGAGACGGGTAATCCAAATCTTGTAGCAAAAACTAACCATAATGAAGAGGCAAGAAGGGCTGCAATTGAGCCATAAACAATAACATGAGGATCAGCTATTTGAGAAGCATCGATTATTCCTTTCCTAATAGTCTCAGTGACACTTTTCCCAAAGAGATAAGCACCTGTGAATTCAAGCAATCCTGCTATTAAAACTGCTTGTTTGGGTGTTATTGCACCAGATCCAACAGCAGCACTCATTGAATTTGCAGCGTCATTTGCTCCTATGGCCCATGCCATAAGAAACCCAACAATAATTGTAATGAAAATCCAGGGATTACTAAGCAGCTCGATCATTTTTCCCACCGAATGGAACTATTTGTGGTGGATATAAATACTTTGTCGCAGTAGAATATAGTTCACTACATTGACCTATATAAAGTATATAGGGAGAAAAAGAGGATCAATCAACTCTTATAGGTTCAACCGTTAAGCTATCGTATGCGTTTATTTTCACATAATGATAAAATCCTCCTTCATCGGGCTTTGCATACAACGGTGCTCCTCCACCACCAGTTATCACCATTTCTACGCCATCTTTTTCTCCGTACCAGTATATGTGAATGTGTCCGAAGACCCCAAAAGCATTGTATGCCTTCATAAGCTCTAAAAGCTTTTTAGCATGGGTAGCGTCCATAGCATGATCTCCCTCAGGCCTGGGGTCTATTGGTGGTGTGTGCATTGATATAATGGGGATTTTCCCCAACCTTTTTGCTTTTTCTAGTTCGCTCTCGAGCCAGGTCCACTGACTTGAGGTTAATCTGTAACTGTTTTCAACATTGTTAGCAAAGATGAAATAGTACCTCCCGAGAACAAATGAGTAATCGGTTGGGCCAAAAACTTTGTGGTATATGTTTTTTCCTTCCCCTCGGTATTCATGATTTCCTGGAGTGACAAATACTGGTTTGTTAAACTTCCACTCTTTTAACAGCTCAGCCCATTCTTCCACTTTCCCCGAATAAACCAAGTCGCCACTGTTAATTATAAATGCCCCTTCATCATGGTTCATGAGATCCCTAATCTTAAAAAATACTTCTGGTTGTTTGGTTCCGCTTCCAGGTCTGTGATCTCCAAATGCTAGGAAAGTAAAGCTATCTATATCTCGTGGTGTTATTGAAAATCCTTTGGACGTTGTGAGTTCTATCCAAGTACTGCCTATTTTGGCTCCCTCTGGGTACTCGACAAATGGAGGGTTGATATTTTCAATCACAAAGGTTATTTGGACATTCTTTGGGTCTCTAATTTTAACACTTACATTGAAGCCCAAAGCCGTTATATGAACCTTGGAACCATTTACCAGTCGTATGAATCCACCGCTAACTGTTATATTTTCTCCATTGACGATTCTCCAATTATAAATGAAGGGTTCCTCCACATAGATTTCTCGGAGTGTCCAGAACTCATCATCTTCTTTTATTCCATTCCAGTTGTTATCCCCTATTACTTTTAGAATTATGCCCTCAAACTCTCCTCTTCTTAGGACAAGCGATGGATTAACATTTCTGCCCTCATCCAGTTCTTTTGCGAATTCTAAAGTGGCCCCAATTCCGGATTTTCCATTTCCTGTGAAGATTAATCTGTCTTCTCCATTTTCTTTGTAGGCTATTATTGTTCCTATATCTTCTCCGACAAATTTAGTCCCGACTTTGTAGAGAACGTACCCAAAATACTCTCTGATGGTGATCACGATTGGTTTTCCTCTCAAAAGCTCCCTGGCATCTGCAGGGGATAAAATGGCTATTCCCCTTCTGAATGCATCTTTGCTCTTTATCTTAGCGTTTGGGAAATAATGCTTTGCTAGGTCTTCATAGCCTTTACTCACATACACTACGCGTGTATCGAATATATTGCTCCAATTCTGCAAAATTTCCCCTTTTTTGTATGAGCTAAAGTTAATACCTGATTTTTGAGATGTTGATGCAGTGGTGGATGTAGAACTGGGTACCGTTGAGGGGATTACGGTTGTAGTCTCAGTTGGAGAGGGGCTAGGGCTGATTTCACTTTGGGAAGAGCTCGTGGGAGAGGTTGTTGTTGGAGTGTTCATGGTTTCAGTGCTAGTGGGAGATTGAACACAACCGCTTGCAAATATGAGAACTCCTATTAAAATAACTACCCATATTTTTTCCATATTCTCACCGCTTATAATCTATCTCACTCCTTAAATTATTTTTGAATTTTCCCATGTTTTTTACATTTTTCTTTTGAAAGCCTCACCCTTTAGGGCGAGGAGGATGGCAGCTGAGATTGAGGCGTTGATATTTGCAAACGTTTATAAACCCAATTTGTGTAATCAGTTTGTGAAAATTTAATTAGAGCCCGGAACGCCAGAAATTCACCATTAATCTGCTGTTCTGTTCT
>QMUE01000154.1 GCA_003663535.1 Thermococci archaeon | reverse complement strand
TAGAGAGCCAAATGGAGCATTGGCTAATGGATAATACTTGGGAACCCATTCTTGAATTGCTTGTTTATAAATTTCAAAGTGATAAAACGTATCTGGATCTATAAAATACTTAGTCTGGCCAGTGGCAGCCCTAATTTTGTAACCAATAATGGCGATGAGAATTACTAATAAAGGAAATATATATACTCTAATCTTCGAAAAATCAAAAGAGGATGTAGATTTTTCTTTGTTTTTCTCCTTAGCTTTAGTCCCAACCATTTTAATCACCTCACTCCACAGTAACAGATTTTGCTAAGTTTCTGGGCTTATCGGGGTCGTTACCCCTAAGTACTGCCAAGTGATATGCCAACAATTGAAGTGGTATTATATACACAACAGGACTTAAAAGTTCATCTATTCTTGGCATTTTCAAAAAGACTTGACTAACTTTTTCTAGCTCTTCATTATCTCCCAAACTGATTACAAGGCCCTTTCTAGCATTTACTTCCTGAATATTGGAAACCATCTTATCAAAAGTCTTCCCTGTTGGGGCGATTGCTACTACTGGAATTCCCTCTTCAACTAGGGCCAAGGGGCCGTGCTTGAGTTCGCCAGCGGATAGCCCCTCTGCATGAATGTAGCTTATCTCTTTAAGCTTTAGAGCACCCTCAAGGGCAGTTGCAACACTAACTCCCCTCCCTATGTAGAAGAAGTCTCTTTTATTCACTAGTTCTTCAGCAAGGGCTTTTATCTTATTTTCATATCCAAGAACAGCCTCAACATATTTCGGAAGATCCTGAAGTTGATCTTCAAGGAGCTTAATATACTCTCTATCCACTGTACCCAGTCTCTTCGCCAACGCTATTGCGAGCATTGCCAAAACTGTTAGCTGAGTGGCGTAGGTTTTTGTTGCAGCTACTCCTATTTCAGGGCCAGCATACGTGTAAATTACGAGATCACTCAGTCTTGTGGCCATGCTCCCAACAACGTTTACAACACTTAGAACTTTTGCGCCTTTCCTTTTGGCAAGTTTTATTGCTGCCAATGTATCTGCAGTCTCTCCACTTTGAGTTATGGCAATCACGAGGGAATTCCCATCAACTATATCCTCAAATTCATATCTAAATTCGCTCGCCTCTTCTACAAGAACAACTTTATTGGCCAATCGCTGAAGGAAGTACTTGGCAGCAATTCCAGCATGATAAGATGTCCCCATAGCCACTACAAACACTTTTTCATAATTTGCAATTTCCTCCGCTACCTTGTCTATCGTCTCGAGATTCCCATATATTGCATCTTTTACTGCTTTTGCTTGTTCATGAATTTCTTTAAGCATAAAATGAGCATAACCCTGTTTTTCTGCCATCTCTAATGTCCAGTTGATTTCATGGATCTTCTTGTCTTTTATATTTCCCGTTTTCAGGTCTTTCACATAAAATGAATCCTTACCAACTACTGCGTATTCTCCATCATCCAAAAAAACGACTTTATTTGTGTATGGAAGGAAAGCAGGAATATCTGAAGCAGCAAACATCTCCCCATTACCAACCCCAAGAACTAGAGGGCTTTCATTTCTCACAAAATATAAATGCCCCTTATCATCTGTGTATATAATTCCCAATGCAAAAGAACCTTTAAGCTGTAGAAGCGCCCTTCTCAAAGCGTCTTCAAATAATTTCGAACTTTTTAACTCCTCTTCAATTAAATGGGCGATGACTTCAGTATCGGTGTCGCTCTTAAATTCATGACCACTTCCTTCGAGTTTCTCCCTAAGTTCGATATAATTTTCGATTATTCCGTTATGGACAATAGCTATCTTACCAGTGCAATCGGTGTGTGGATGAGCATTGATATCGTTGGGAATTCCGTGAGTTGCCCATCTTGTATGTCCAATTCCCCTCCTTCCAGGAAGATTGGTGAGGCCCAATTTTTCTTTAAGCTCATTTATTTTCCCGGCCCCTTTCTTTATAAAGAGCTTTCCCTCTTCTGTCACTATCCCAACCGAATCATAACCACGATATTCAAGTCTTTTAAGACCATCAACAAGAACCTCAGCAGCGTCTCTCTCCCCAATGTACCCTATTATTCCACACATTTTACTGCCCCCATTGTTTGTACTGTAAATAGTAAGATTCTAAACAAATTAAAAGGGTTTCCCTAAAATCTTTGAAATAGTATGCGTAATTGCAGTTTAAAAAGTTGTTTTTAGGCCATAACAGTTTAAAACAATTTCAATTCCTTTTTTGGGCCCCAAAAGTAGATTTCATTCTAAATAACACTCTTTAAAATATTTAAACTACTCTTAACTATCCAACGAACCTTCAGGTGCATGAAGACTTAGTTCCAAAAAACCTATATATTGGTTTGCCGGTATTAATTTGGGTGGGTTAATGAATAAGACTCTTGATGAATTCATTAATGGGAGTATTAAAATCAATGGAAAAGCCCCATTGAATCACAAAAACAGTAAAAAAAGGCTCAAGTCTACGAGATTAGATCAATTTCTACCCAATGAACAAGTGGAATACTTCAAGGCCCTTCGCATAGGCTCAAAGAGAGTGCAAAGAATGAAAATACTTGAAATCCCAATCGAAAGGAGAAAGAATTAATCCATTCCCTCTGCCACTATTGCTTTGTCCTTAAATCTAAAAAGATAAGCCCTTTTATCACCATTCAGACCCTGTTCAACTTTTCTTCTAAAGTTCCAGTATTCATTATCAGGTATAGAGAGCTTGAGTGTCACTCTTCCATAGCCTTCCTTTTTTAGAAAATCATTAATCTTTACCGGATGGAACCCCAGAATACTCCTAACTATATAACGTCTCTTGAAATAATCGCTTTTTATCTCTCCCTCACTAGTAGCTAGTGTCCGCCTTTTTTCCCTAATTAACATCCAAATGTTTCGATCAACTTCGTGAAAAAGCTCATTAATTAAATCGGCATAATCCACGCTCTGTGGAATTTCATAGAGATACTCTTTAGGCGTTTCACACCATTCCACAATATTCTCAAGAGAAGGATTGCTTTCCAATCTAAGGCCCTTAGGCAACGTAACTGCAGAACGCTCTGCTTTAGCGAGAGGCCCAAAGTAAAAAGTTAACCTGTTAAGTACTCCATAGAGATCTATATACTCAAATTCCCCGCTCCATGGTACCTTTTCTCTTCTTATCTGAGGGGGCAAGTCAAAGATAAAAGCATCGGTTTTGTGTTTGTAAGCTTCATAAATCTGAAGTGGACTCGGTAAAAGGTCTTCAAGCCTTCTTTCAAGCATCTCTGGTGGTCGAGCAGGGTCAGAGAAGATTACATCAGCATCAATTCTATCAACAATCTTTTTACTCAAACTATCCCCATGAATGAAAGTTATCTTATCCTTAACTCTATACTTTTCCGCATTTTTCATTGCATAGAAAAGCTTCTTTTCATCAATGTCTATTGCATAGGCCCTATCAGCATATTTCGCGAAGAATATAAGTTGAATCCCAATTCCACAGCTTACATCTGCTATGCTCTCAGGGTTTACTCTTTTTGCCCTATAATCAGCCACTATTTCATGAGTCGCATATCTAAGTCCTTCTAAATCCATCCATAAATCACTTCTTGAAAACTTATTTTTTGCTTTTATTCTCGCTCTGGCTATTTCAATTATTTCATCAGCCTGCTCTCTCGGAAGTCTCGCTCTTATTTTCCTCTCATCGAACCCTCGCTTTATCAGTTCTACAGTCTGCTCAATATATTCTTCCATTTTCCCACCGTTGTTTCCTATCTCTTAAATTTTTAAAGATTTGTGCAAAAGAATTTAAGGAGGTTCGAATGAAATTTAGTGGGATAAAAATGAGGGGAATCAAGAAAAAGCTTTACTTTGCATTGGTGGCCTTAATAATACTTGGAACTTTCTGGTATTCATATGAAAAAGCTTCAAGCACAGAACTTTACGATTATATTGGAGACGAAGTATGGTACATCCCAGCTGCTAGAAACGTCCTTCACCGCCTTGGAATCGAGCTACATTATGTAAACAAAACAACAAATTCAGAAGGCATAAACATCGTATCGACAGGAACAATAATCAAAGGATACGTAAAAGTGAGTGTACTTGGATTCGAATTTAAAAGATCCTATACAAGGAATGTGAATCCTCAAACCCCTCCCCTTCTATCAAAACTTGGGATAAAACTTGATTTCATACCCTTAAACAGAACCCAGGCCTCAGATTTTGATGAAATTAAGTTTAAAATTGAACCGATAGCTAGGAAATACAATTATACTTACTATAAGCCATATTCTAACTTTCCGGGAGTTTATTATGAAATTCCAAAAGAGAAT
>QMUE01000153.1 GCA_003663535.1 Thermococci archaeon | reverse complement strand
TAAAGTGGGGTAAATATTATCTCGGTTGTGGGAAGGCAAGAGACGGGATTATCAGAAATTATGTGCCCAAGGAGAGGAGAATAGCTCCTAAATAACATAATCTTTTAAATATTTGAGTGCTATTTGATTTGGAGGTGAGCATAATGGAGATACCCCTAAAGAGGATTGATAAAATTAGGTGGGAAATCCCTAAATTCGATAAGAGAATGCGAGTTCCAGGGAGAGTTTATTCAGATGATGCATTACTCCAAAAAATGCGCCAAGATAAAACTTTATTGCAGGCCACTAATGTGGCTATGCTTCCTGGGATTTACAAGTATTCCATTGTCATGCCCGATGGTCACCAAGGCTATGGTTTCCCAATCGGTGGTGTGGCCGCTTTTGATGTGAAAGAAGGTGTTATAAGCCCTGGAGGGGTAGGATATGACGTGAACTGCCTCGCCCCGGGCTCAAAAGTCCTCACGGAGCACGGGTACTGGGTCAATATCGAGGAGATGCCCGAGAAGTTCAAGCTCCAGGGCCTGAGGGTCTATGACATCGACGAGGGCCACAATGATTTCTCCGATGTGATCTTCGTTGCGGAGAGGGGAGTTGAAGAGAACGAGCTCGCCGTCAGAATCATTACTGAGTCGGGAAGAGTCATAGAAGGTAGCAAGGATCATCCGGTTCTGACTCCACAGGGCTACGTCTACCTTGGGAATGTAAAGGAGGGCGATGAGGTTCTCGTTTACCCATTCGAGGGCGTTGAGTTCGAGGAGAGAAGAGGCGTTATTCTGAGTGAGGAGGACTTTGCCGACGCAGACGGGCAGGTCGTGAAGTTCCTGAAGGAGAGAGACCTTCTGCCACTCCGCTGGGAGGATCCAAGGATAGGAACCCTCGCGAGAATACTCGGCTTCGCCTTCGGCGACGGCCACCTCGGCGAGATGAACGGAAGGCTCTACTTGGGCTTCTACGGGAGGGAGGAGACGCTAAGGGAACTCAAGAAGGACCTTGAGAGGCTTGGGATAAACGTGAACCTCTATGTACGCGAGAGGGACTACCGCATCGAGACGGTCAGCGGGGGGCACGAGGGCAGGAGCGTTTCGGCTGAGCTGAGGGTTACATCGAGGAGCTTTGCCATGCTCATGGAGAAGCTCGGAATGCCGAGGGGCAAGAAAGCCGAGATTGCATACAGTGTTCCAGAGTGGATTAAGAACGCTCCCCTATGGGTGAAGAGGAACTTCCTTGCCGGCCTCTTCGCGGCGGATGGAAGCATCGTAGAGTTCAAGAGCAACACACCCCTACCGATAAACCTCATCCAGTCAAAAGCCGATGGGCTTGAGGAGAACCTCAGGGCTTTCATGGATGAGATAGTGGAGCTCCTTGCGGAGTTCGGCGCTAGGACGACAGTCCACCGGGTCAGGTCAAAGAAAGGCGTCACCTACAGGCTCGCCCTCGTCGACGAGGAGAGCATCAGGAACTTCCTCGGAAAAATAAACTACGAGTACGACCTCGAGAAGAAGGCCAAGGGCCTAATCGCCTACGCCTACCTGAAGTTCAAGGAGCACGTTAGGGATGTAAGGAAGAGGGCCGCCCAGACCGCAAGAGAAGTTTACATGGAGATGGAAAGCGTGACAAAGGCATACGAGGCCGTCAAAGACGTTGTAGACAAACGCTTCGTTGAGAGAGCCATATACGAAGGAGACAAGGAGTCGCGCGTTCCGAGGGACTTCCCGACCTTCGAGAAGTTCGTGAGGGAGAGGGGATACGAAGGTGGCTTTGTCGCCGAGCGGGTCATCAATGTTGAGATGGTTAGGCCGAGGTATGAAAAGTTCTATGACATCGGCGTTTACCACACTGCCCACAACTTCATAGCCAACGGAGTTGTTGTCCACAACTGTGGTGTCAGGCTTATTAGGACGAATTTAACTGAGAAAGATGTAAGACCAAAGATTAAGCAGATCATTGATACTCTCTTCAAGAACGTCCCATCTGGTCTTGGAAGCAAAGGAAGAATTAGACTTCACTGGACGCAGCTGGATGATGTCCTCGTGGATGGGGTAAAATGGGCCGTAGATAACGGCTATGGCTGGAAGGAGGATTTGGAGCATTTAGAGGAAAACGGAAGAATGGAAGGAGCGAATCCAAATGCAGTAAGTCAAAAAGCGAAGCAAAGAGGAGCTCCACAATTAGGGTCCCTTGGAAGTGGAAACCATTTCTTGGAGGTTCAGGTGGTTGATAAGATATTCGATAAAAAAATAGCCAAAGTTTACGGTCTATTTGAGGGGCAGGTTGTAGTTATGGTTCACACAGGTTCGAGAGGCCTTGGACATCAAGTGGCAAGTGATTACCTGAGGATTATGGAAAAAGCCAATAGAAAGTACAACGTGCCATGGCCTGACAGAGAACTCGTAAGCGTTCCATTCCAGACCGAAGAAGGCCAGAGATACTTTAGTGCCATGAAAGGCGCAGCAAACTTTGCCTGGGCAAACAGACAGATGATAACACACTGGGTAAGGGAAAGCTTTGAAGAAGTATTCAAACAAAAGGCCGAAGACTTAGGAATGCACATAGTTTATGATGTTGCCCATAATATAGCAAAAGTTGAGGAGCACGAAGTTGATGGAAAGAAAGTTAAAGTTGTAGTGCATAGAAAAGGAGCCACAAGAGCGTTTCCTCCAGGACATGAAGCAGTTCCAAAAGTCTACCGTGATGTGGGACAGCCTGTACTTATCCCTGGATCAATGGGTACGGCAAGCTACGTATTGGCCGGAGCTGAAGGTTCAATGAGAGAGACCTTTGGAAGTACATGCCATGGTGCTGGAAGAGTTTTGAGCAGACATGCTGCAACTAGACAGTTTAGAGGAGAAAAACTTAGGAATGAGCTAATGCAGAGGGGGATCTATATTAGAGCAGCAAGCATGAGGGTTGTAGCTGAGGAGGCTCCAGGTGCATATAAGAACGTTGATAATGTTGTTAAAGTTGTGCATGAGGCAGGAATAGCAAATCTAGTGGCAAGAATGAGGCCCATAGGAGTCGCTAAGGGATGAAGATTTCCATTTCTCTCTTTAAAAGTTTTAATTCGGGTCTACTTGAGATCCATAGTCGCGAATCGTATGTATGCTAGCGCTAATGGGAGTATTAGTTCAGTTAAAAATATTAGAAGACTTACAACTCCGAATGAAAGTGATTCCTTAAGAGGAATATAATCCTGAGTCAACTCATCCCCGGAAAACACGTATGTTATAAGAGATCCATAATGGTAGGTTGGAGTGAGCGTGAGAAGTCTTCTTTCCCACAACAATCTCTTTTTTTCCCACTCCTTCATTGCTATACAGCTATCTATTTTGTTCTCATTGTACTCTGAGGGACAGCAGGGTTTTTCTCCAACAAGTTTACTGGCCAAAGTGGGAGAAACTAGGGGATACACTAGGATCAAAAATATCACAAATACTATTGCTACGAGAGTAGATACCTCAGACCTTTTCAGAATACTTGAAAAAGCAAGCCCTATACTTAGAAATATAGTAGTATAAACTAAGGTTACAAAAGCAGCTATTAAGCTTCGTATAAGGGAGGCCCCATCTATTGGAATTCCAAGCAATAAGAGATAAGCTATAGAAAACACAAATCCAACGGAGATCATTAAACCCAATGATAGAGCATTTCCAAGAAATTTTCCGGTTATTAAGTGATCTCTATACAGTGGGTGACTCAGTAATACTTTAATGGTTCCCTCTTCTATTTCTCGGTTTATGGAATCGGCTCCTAATGTAATCCCAAGTATGCTCCCGAAAATAAGAATCGTGGATAAATTTGAGGTTGTTGATAGTGAAAGTGGTGTTATTACCATATTTCCATCAACTCCAGTTAAGGGTAAGGAAGTGTATGCTACTTCTGCTTGTCCTGCCCTCTGGATAAGTTCATCCCTTATCGAATAGGTGAAGAAAAATATCATAAAAAGATAAGATGCAAGTGTGATTACAAATCTTTTACTTCTGATTGAAGAGTGGAATTCCCTTAAAGCAATGTTGATTTCGGCCTTCATGACTTTACCTCCTTCCAATACGGCGTATAATTAGCATAAGCCCGATAAGTGTTGCAAAAAGCAATGTTAAGCCTAGATAGGCATAGTTTGAGTTTTGTCTGACTCTAACTGTAAGCCGGGTTTCGCTCTCTGTTTGGTCAGCTTTTGCTTTTATGCTTACTTTGTATTCTCCTGCAGGTGTTGTTTCAGAAACTTTTATGTGCAAAATCACAGTTTTGGCGCTGTTGCTCTCTACTTTAGCGAGTTTCTGAGGTTCAACTTCTACTTCCCATCCATTTGG
>QMUE01000152.1 GCA_003663535.1 Thermococci archaeon | reverse complement strand
TTTTTGATATTTTTTTCTATTAATTTTCTCAGTTCTTGTATATTTGTGCCAAACTTTGCGGAAATTGGGACAAATATATCTTTGTAATCTTCCCAAGTACCCAAGAGTCCAAATTTTTCTATGAGTCTATTTATTGTAAGGTTGAGATTCTTTATTTTATCCATTTTGTTAACAGCTACAATAGTAGGTATTTCCAATTCTTGGAGAAACTGGAAAAACTCAACGTCTATTGGAATTTCTCCCCTCTTTTCCCATCTTTCAATAATCTCTAAGGCACTCTTGCCATCTATAACAAGAACGGCAGTTTCTATTTTATCTGCATTATTCTCTATGAACTGCACTATTTCAGTCTTTATTTTCTCTTGGACATACTTTGGAACTCCACTCATGAACCCAAATCCAGGCATATCGACTATGGTTTTACCCCTCCAGCCAATTTCAATGGGTTTTCTAGTTACCCCGGGTCGTTTTCCTCTTTTAACATATTTCCCTGTGAGTCTAAATATTAGAGTACTTTTTCCGACATTTGAGCGACCGACAAAAATTATCATGAAGTTCACCTTCTTTAACTTCGAGAAAGGCTTAAGTATGGTAACTTCAAAAATCTTTCTTAGGTGAATGCCATGGCTGAGAGTCAACAGGCAAATCAACTTGTTAATAAGTTTGTGGTATCTTTAACCGATGGTCAGATACTTGGCTATGTCACAGATATCAACGTTGAAGTGGACCACGACCAGTTTTATTTTATCTTCAAAATCAAAGCCATTGAGAACCTAGCCAAGACAGGTGAAGTTCAGTCAGGGATGTTTTCAAGTGAAAAGAAGGTAAAAATACGCCCTACAGATATAGTAAACGTTGGACCAGATGTTATAATCCTTGGAAATGGAGAAGTTCCACCTCTACGAGAAATTGAGCAACTCCATAATATTGCTTCAGAGTACAACACTTTAGTGAAGGAACTTGAGCACAAGGAGAGAGTAGTTGCAGAAATAAAAGAAGAAAACTCGAAATTATTAAAACAGATAGATGAGCTCACGAGAGAGTTAAAGAGGCTTCAGATAATTAAAGAGGACTTTGAGCACTTGAAAGAGCAGTTAATAAAACAAGAAGGTCAACTTGAAATGGCAAGGGAGTATATCAAACTCCTTGAAGGACTAAGGCATGATATAGATCAAATAAAGGCAGATGTTGAGACCCTTCTCAAAGGCTACATAGAAGACGCTATTAGAAGAATAGTAAACGAGGAGTTAAATGCTAGAGGATTAAAGAAAACTCTCCTTTAGCCGAAAATTTGGGTGCCAAAGACGTTTAGTAATATCTCAATGGCGATGAAGATTAGCACTATTGCTATTGCCCCTTTGGGGCTTATTTTTATTGCCCTTGTGTCTTCGTCGAAAAATCTCATCAAACCGGCACCAGTTGGTGGTAGAGTTGTCCTTTCCTTTGCCATCTTTTTCACCTCTTGTTGAAAAGATAAAGTGAAGGTATATAAAAAAGTTTTTGTTGTTGGAGGGATTTAAATGGATATCTATGAGCTTAAAAATGCAGGTATCATAGAAGTCGCTGGGCATATAGAAAAAGGTGGCGGGGCACCAGAAAAGGCATGGAGGTTAAAGACTAAAAAATAGTAATGAACCTGTTAGAAACAGAGGAGGCAGGTGATTAAGTGAATGTCACTACACTCATTATTAATACCATGGCTATCTTTGGTCTTTTGATAGCATTTGCTAAAGACAAGGATAAAGCCATACAATCTCTCAAAATAGCTGGAAATCTTTCATTAGAATGCTTCCGATGATTTTTATCTTCCTGTTGTTTGTAAGACCCCTTCGTAAGGAAGGGAATACGCGAGGGGAGGAGGGTGGGTTAGGTTTAAATATTTTTTGACACAAAAAATTCAGGGATGTTCCCGTGAAGAAGGAAACCCAAGTTACAGTGGTAGGAAAAGTTTTCAAGCCGAACAAGAATAAAGTTTTAGCCTTGAATACGTGTTTAGAAGAGTATTTCAGAGCAGTAAAATGGTATCTAAGCTTCAACTCAACGTCAAAGACTTTTCTGCACAAGAACGGCTACGAGAAAGCCAAGCAGTTGTTTAACCTTAACACAGCCTTAATTCAGACGGCAAGAGATAAAGCTGTAGAAATTCTGAAAAGCTTCAACGAAAAGAAGAAGGAAGGCAAAGCTAAATCGGAAAGACCGAAGCTAAATAGGGTTTCAATTAGGTTTGACAAAAGATGCTACTCCTTCGCTAAAACAACTAATGTTCTAACACCATACTGGCTAACTCTTAGCCTAAACAGAAGAACGAGAATTTCACTACCTATCAAGTTTGGAGGTAGACAGCAGAAGTTCATTGAAGAAGCCTTAAAGGGAGAGTGGCAGTTTTGTACAGTAGAAATGGTTAAGCGGGATGGGGAGTGGTATGCTCATTTCGTTCTTAAGAAAGAGGTTGAACTGATAGATGAACCAGAAACATTCATTGGTGTGGATCTAGGGGAATGGAATGTTGCTGTCGCAGTAGCAGTATCAAAGTATAATCCCTCGAAACCTCTGAAAGGTCAGTTCTGGAGCGGAGCTAAGATTAGATACGTTAGAGGAAAATACTCCCACATTCGAAGGAATTTGCAGAGAAAGAAAAGGTTGGATTTGGTTAAGAGAATCGGAAGCAAAGAAGGAATGATTGTCAATCAAATATTGCACACAATTGCTAAAGAAGTTGTTGAATACGCTAAACAATTTTCAAAACCGATAATTATCATGGAGAGGCTTAACGGAATTAGAGAGGAAATGAACAGTTCTGCTAAGCTGAACAGAAGATTACACGCTTGGAGCTTTAGAAAATTACAGCAATACATCGAATACAAAGCGAACTTAGAGGGTATTCCTGTTGTGTATGTTAATCCAAAGAATACTTCGAAGAGATGTCACAGATGCGGGCATGTTGCCCGAAAAGTTGAAGGTAGGGAGTTTAAGTGTCTTAAGTGTGGTTTGGTCTACAATCGTGATTTGAACTCCGCAATTAACATAGCCCACGCTTTAACGAGAGGCGTGGGATGGGGGAGTTGTGAACCCCCCGAACTCCCGCATGAAGCCTTTGCTGTGAAGGCGGGTGGAACGGGAGAAGCCCCGTCCGTCAGGGCAGGGTAGTTCACAGGGGAACAATCGGGAATTAAAGGAGTATTGCTTGTTGGTGTAGTTGGGGCATTGATGCATATCCCGGCTTTGCTGTCCTTCCCTTTGGCAGCGTCTCTCCTTTATAATGGCGCCTCAATTAGTGCAGTAGCTGCATTTATAACGACATTAACTATGATTGGAACGATTACGCTTCCGCTAGAAATAAAAGAGCTTGGGAAAAAGATGGCCATTCTTCGTAATGGATTGAGTTTTGTTATTGCAATTATCATCGCCTTAATTATGGGGGCTATTCTATGAGGAAGGATAGAAAACAACAGAAGAAGAAAATATCTAGGGATTGGATTTTATTAGGGTTAGTTTTAATAATCTCCATAGTTCTTTTGCTGATTTTTCCAGATAGAAAGGAAGCAGTAACTACTGTATCATGGAAGTACTTCATTGAAATGATTTTAATACTCCCTGCCATAATGGTGTTACTGGGTCTTTTTACTGTATGGGTTCCAAAAGATATTATCGTGAAATACCTTGGGAGTGCATCTGGTCTAAAAGGTATTTTCTTTGCTATAGCTCTTGGCACGTTGCCAACTGGCCCTCTTTACATTGCCTTTCCAATAGCTGCTGCCTTGCTTAAAAAAGGGGCTAAGATATCTAACATCATCATCTTTCTTTCATCATGGGCATGCATAAAAATCTCCCAAGAAATGGTAGAGTTGCAATTCCTTGGATCAAAATTCATGGTAGTAAGACTTGTTTTAACAATTGTTTTTGTAATTATCATGGGGATATTCGTAGAAAAAATGATCGAAGTGACCTGATCTTTTCCCCCGCCCTTACGGAGAGGCCTTTCATATAGTTAGTACTAAAAAACACCCAGCCCTTTGTTTATTGAGTTGGGGTAGGAGTCTTTTTGCACTTTGAGCTTCATATTAACAATTCAACAAACTCAAATAAAGAAACCTTTTTAAATAAAGCTGCTTAGCCCATGGTGGACAAGGGGTTTACCCAATGAATCCCGCTAATGAACGTGGAGGTGGGAGGAAATGGCCACATTTAAACTTGTAATATCTGACACAAAAACTGGTGTTGCAAAACAAATTGAGATTACTGGGGCTGAAGCAGACAAATTGATTGGTTTGAGAATAGGTGACGAGATAGAGGCCAAAGAACTAGGATTCAACTTGAGTGAAATCTTTGGAAGTGAAATTCCTGGTGATGTTAAGCTC
>QMUE01000151.1 GCA_003663535.1 Thermococci archaeon | reverse complement strand
TTGCTTCGCCTCCTCCAACTCCCCAATCACAATGCTTCCAATTTTATTCTCCAAACAGTACTTAATAATGTAATTCACGGCTTGATTCATAAAATTATTCATTACACTCCTCCTCTTCCTCAAAAGCCGAGCCATTTTCTTTCCAAACTTTACCCCCTGCCTATCGTATTGACTCTGGAGTTTGGCCTTTTCCTTATTCCACCACCGGTTAAAACTCTTCAACCACCGGCCTTCAATAATGAAGGCCGTCCCGGTGGAGGAAACACAAGTGGCGAAATTATCAACACCCAAATCAATAGCCAAGTACTTTGAGTAATTCAACTCCTTCTTTTCCGGCTGTACTTCGTAAACGTATTCAACCTCAAACCAGAGAGCATTATACCTCGGCAAAATGCGGACTTCCTTTATCCTGTGTCCTTTAACATTCTTGGGGAGTGGAATTTCAAGGTGCATTACACCAAACTTCTTGGCAAAGTTTCGCCCGAGGGTGAGGATTACCCTGTCTTTCACCTTGAAGGATTGGTACGGGAAGATTAGGACGAAGTGACCGTCTTTGGGTAAAAACTTTGGTGGATGGATCGGCCTATTGTAATTGCCTTTCTTTCTCTCCCTCAAGAGTCTAAAGAAGGAGCGGTAGTTTCTTTCAACGATTTTCATGGTTTGTTGGGCAACTTGGCTTGGCAGGAGTTTGTAGGGCTCGCTGTCTTTAACCTTGTGGTAGGCTTTGGCATATGGGAGGAATAAAGCGTTCAACTCGTAGTGTTGTTTAATCACGTACAAGGTTAGGTTATACAAGTCTTTAGATAGATGAGCGACTATGCGGAGGGTTTTATAAGTCTTCTTGCCCACTCGCAAGTGATTCTTTTGAGTGAGGTACATTGGCATCATTTACTACTATATATAGTAAAAGTATTTAAAGTTTTCGATTTTTCCATCCCCACCCTTTCGGAAGGGGTCTTCCAGGAGGATAAAGACCAAACGTTTGTATGTATCTATAAGTTTTAAAGCCTAATTTTTCTAATTTACTTAAATATGGCTCCCATATACCCAAAGCATCTATTTCACCCTTTAAAAACGCTTTCACAATCTCCTCAGGCTTTTTGAAATAAACCACCTGAACCCTCTCTATAAGATTGTGCTTTTCAAGAAATAGTTTTAACATAGTCTCCATTGTGGAAAGCTCCGAAGAGCCAATTTTTATACCCGTTTTCAGGCCTTCTCTTACAACAACACCGCTTCCCCCAAATCCACATCCCGCAACAATTTTCAAATTCTTAGTGAGTAGTGCAAAAAGAACTTGAGTAATCAATGGAGAACAGGCCAAATCTACCTTTCCCAAACTCAATGCATTTGTAAGTTCCAGAGCGCTATCATATACCACTACCCTCACATCATATTCACCCTCAAGATCTTTGGCGCTTAAAAGAGCGTGAGGATACTCCAAAGCCTTCAACAGACCAAGTCTAAGGGTCCCCTCTATCGGAAAGGGAGCCTCCTCAACAATCCAAACTCTATATGTCTTCTTTCCAAGTCCTCTCCTAAGAATCATTCTATCTCTTTCTAAGCTTTCAATAGCTTCGGCTATGGTAGATCTAGAATAATTAAGGTCATAGAGCTCACTTTGAAGAGCACCTTCATGGCTCCTCTCTTTTAGATAAGCCAAAATCTTCTCTTTAGCACTCATGAAAATTAATTAGAACAATGTATTTTATCTTTTTCGGGCGGGAAGCCCCCTTCCAAAAGGGGGAGTAGTTCATATATCTTGGGAAAAGAGGAAGAAAATTAAAGAACACCCTTTGCTTTCTTCCATTTGTGACTCCAACTATATTTCCTGATTCTCTTGCTCCTTCCAAAGCCACAAGAGGCACAATAGCCCTTCCGTGTATTGAAAGATTTTCTCCCACATCTCCTGCATTTTATGTGAGTAGGAGTCCTGTTCCTTTTTCCATGAGGGGCTGTTCCACTTCCCACGAAACTTCACCTCTCACTCATTCTATCTCGACTGGAGAGATAGCCAACACGTTATCTCCTCTGATCACGATCTTACCATAATTTTTCTTGGGCTCACCATTTTCAATAAGCTGAGCATCAGCCAAGACTACATTTAAGTGGATGTCATAACCAATGAGCTTTCCTCTATACTCGGCTCCTCTTTTGAGGATTACCAAAACCTCTTTGTCAAGTGATTTGTGTATAACATCAAGTGGTCTTTCCGCCATTTTTCTTCCCTCCTAAATAATCAAAGATAGAGTTCACATTGATAACGGGAAGCTTGCTTTATAACTCTTTCCCTTCCCAAGCACAAGTCTAATTAAGGGGGTGAAAATAAATGGACTAAGGGGTGGAAAAGTGAACTTAACTGACATATCTATGATAATCATGAAAGATGTATTAAGTGTGGAAGACGGAGAGGAGATATTAATAATAACCAACCCAGGAGAAGTCTTTGAAATCTCTTTAAGTCTATTTCATGCTGCAAAGAAATTCAAAGCAAGGCCCACAATAGTTGTTCAAGAGACCAAAGGTCCTTTGGACTATGCTGAGCGAGCAGTTATAGAAGCCATAAAGTCAGAACCAGACATTGTAATCTCCATTAGTGAGCAAAAACTTGGGAAAGATGCTCATGGTATCAATATCGGTTATATTGGCAGGGACCATAAAAAATACAATCATATATTTGAAAAGCTCCTGAGAGGAGACAAGAAAATCAGGGCCTTTTGGAGCCCTGGAATTACAAAAGAGATCTACCTTCGCAGTGTTCCCATAAATTACACAAAACTTAGAGACGAGGCCACAATCATTGCCAAAATTCTAAAACATGGGAAAGAAATCCATATAACCACGGAAAAGGGAACAGATCTCATGATAGATATACGAGATAGAAAGCCATTAAAAGATGATGGCGACTTTAGAAAGGCCGGAAATGGTGGAAATATTCCTGCCGGGGAAGTTTTCATCTCCCCCACAATTGGAAAAAGTGAAGGAGTTATAGTATTTGATGGAACCTTGGGCTTAGGTGGAGAGAGTATTATCCCCGAAAAGCCCGTTAAAGTTTACGTAGAAAATGGTTTTGTAAGCAGAATTGAAGGTGGAAAAGCTGCAAAAAAGCTAGAAAAAGCAATAAAAGATGCAGAAAAAATGGCTATTAAGATAGGAAAGTTAGAAGAGGCCAAAAACTCGTGGCACCTTGGAGAGGTCGGAATAGGACTAAATCCAAAAGCTCAAATGTCAGGAAAACTTTTAGAAGATGAGAAGATCCGAAAAACCATCCACATAGCCATTGGAGCTAATTATGACAATGATGCCCCCGCATTAAACCACTACGATTGTCTTGTATGGCATCCAACTGTAGAAGTTGATGGGGAAAGGATTATGGAAAAGGGGAATTTCACAATATTCTGAGGTGATAAAATGGAAGTAGGTGTTGTAGGAAAACCAAATGTTGGGAAATCAACATTTTTTGCTGCGGCCACTCTCGTTGACGTTCAGATAGCTAATTATCCTTTCACAACCATAGATGCAAACATCGGAGTGAGCTATGCAACTGCAGCCCATCCTTGTAAAGAAACTGGATGTGTGCCTAACCCACAGAACTATGAATATAGAAATGGAGTGTCATTGATTCCAATAAAAATGATAGATGTTGCAGGTCTTGTTCCAGGGGCCCATGAAGGAAGAGGACTCGGGAATAAGTTCTTAGACGACTTAAGAATGGCCTCTGCCCTTATTCATATTATTGATGTCACAGGAAAAACTGACGTTGAGGGACAACCCACAGAGTATCACGACCCTGTGGAGGATATAGAATTCTTAGAAAAAGAGATAGATTACTGGGTCCATAGTATTCTCAAGAAAAATTGGGACAAATTCTCAAAGAGAATAAAGCTACAAGGTTTGAAGCTCTCAAAAGCAATCGCAGAGCAACTCACGGGAATAGGTGTTAGTGAAGAAGACGTGCTACAAGCACTACACAAAGTTGGACTAAGCGATGATCCCACCAAATGGAGTGACAATGACTTATTTAATTTTGTCAGAGAGCTAAGAAAAATAAACAAGCCGCTAATAATAGCTGCCAACAAAGCCGATGCCGCAAGTGATGAAGATATTGAACGTATTATAAAAGAAGGAAAGAAACGGGGATATATAGTCGTTCCAACCTCTGCAGCTGCAGAACTCACTCTAAGAAAAGCAGCCAAAGCTGGTTACATTGATTATATTCCCGGCACAAAGGACTTTAACGTGATAAAACCCCTCAATGAAAAACAAAAGCACGGCCTTGATCTCATCAGAGAGAAGGTTCTAAATAGATTCGGATCAACTGGAGTTCAAGAGGTCATAAATAGGGCCGTTTTCGGCATTCTTCAACTTGTTCCTGTTTATCCAGTTGAAGA
>QMUE01000150.1 GCA_003663535.1 Thermococci archaeon | reverse complement strand
GGAAGGTGAGCTGATGAAGAAAAGAGATGGAGTGTTAATAGGAGTTGGCATCATTGTGATTTTGGCCTTAATGTGGTGGGCTGGGATAGAGGAAACTATTGAGCTTATAATAAGGGCCGATCTGAGGTTTCTCCTTTTAGCGTTGCTTATGCAAGTTTTTGCAACGCTTGCTTGGATCTTTAGATGGGGGATCTTCCTAAAACGGGCAGAGGTGGTTGTGAGGACAAGAGACATTTTAATAGCGACCTTAGTGGGGGTATTTGCAAATAATCTCACTCCCGGGGCTAGAGCTGGTGGAGAACCTGCTAGAATGTATGTGATAGCTAAAAGATCTGATAGTACCTATGGGCAAGTTTTTGCCACTATTATGGCTGATAGAATTTTGGACGTTATCCCTGTGTTGTTATTTACTCTTGTAGCGTTTAAATATGCACTTTCATTAAAAATCAAACTTTTACTGTCGGTTCTTTCACTTTCAACTGCAGCACTTCTCATGATAGTCTTTATAAGTCTCTTAATCTCATTAAATGAAAACTTGACATTCAAGTTATTATCAAAAATAACGAACCTTGGCAAACGTATATTTCCTGAAAGATTTGCAGGAATAGAAGCAACAATTGAAGAGAGGCTCAGGAAATCAATCTTAGAGTTTAGGGAAACTTTTTTGGAACTTTCAAAAGACCCAGTTGTTATGGGAAAGACCTTATTCTATTCTTTAGCTCTATGGGGTTTTATGCTTCTCCGTACTTACTTTGTTTTTGAGAGTGTTGGGTATCATCTTGAGATCTATAAAATTTTGATGGTTCAAATGGCAGGAATAGCGCTGGGAATGATAAGTATTCTTCCTGGGGGGGTTGGAATAACGGAAGCTGTAAATTCAGCTCTTTATTTAAGTTTAAGAATTAGTAAAAGCTTAGCTGTCAGTGCAACGGTCTTAGATAGGTTTATATCTTTTTGGCTTCCAACAATTATTGGAGGAGGACTAAGTATATATTTAGGAACAAAATTCACTCAAAAGAGTGTGAGAAAATGAAGTTTGGAATAGTAGCTCGGAGAGATCGTGAAGAAGCACTGAAGCTGGCCTATAGAGTATATGATTTTCTTAAGGTTAGTAATTATGAGGTTTATGTTGATGAAGAAGCTTGTGCACACTTTCCCCATTTTTCTTCAGAAGATGTTCTGCCGTTAAAAGAGATGGATGTGGATATGATAATTGCAATCGGGGGAGATGGGACTGTACTTAGAGTTGAACATAGCACTTCAAAAGATATTCCAATTTTAGCTGTGAATATGGGGACTTTAGGTTTTTTGGCCGAGATAGAACCAGCGGAGACATTTTTTGCAATTTCGAGAATACTTGGGGGAGACTACTTTATCGACGAGAGAATGAAAATAAGAGTGTTTGTTGAGGATCTTAGCATACCCGATGCGCTTAATGATGTAGTGATTCTTACGGGCATTCCGGGGAAAGTTACGCACCTCAAGTACTACATCGATGGCGAACTTGCTGAAGATATAAGAGCGGATGGGTTGATAATCTCAACGCCTACAGGTTCAACTGCCTATGCCCTCTCTGCAGGGGGGCCTTTAGTTGATCCCCGTTTGCATGCAATTTTGTTAGTTCCTCTAGCTCCTGTGGCGTTAACGGCTAGACCTCTTGTGGTTCCTGATTACTCCAGTATAGACATAGAAGTACTGACTGAAAGGGAGATTGTTCTTACAGTTGATGGGCAGTTCTATACTCAATTGCCTTCTAACTTAAAAATAAGGGTTGAAAAATCACCAAGAAAAACGAAGTTTGTAAGGTTCTCACAGAGAATTTATCCAAAATATACTTTGAGAATAAAGAAAAAGTTTTAAATTACCATGTCACTTCCATTTCATCAGTTCTGAATTTTTGTTTGACAATAGTTTCTTCAATGCTGAATCTTATGCCAGCTTTAAACATTCTCAGGCCATTATATGCTATCATGGCCCCATTATCTCTACATAGATCATAGGGAGGAACGAAGAATTTTATGCCTCTTTCTTCACTCATTGTCTTGAGCATTTCCCTTAAGCGGTTATTGGCAGCAACTCCCCCCACTAAAACCACTTCTTCTTTTCCAGTATGTGCTACAGCCCTTTCAGTAACTTCAATAAGGGCTGCAAACGCTGTTTCTTGGAAAGAATATGCTATGTCTTCCAGCTTATACTTTCCGGTTTTATACTTTCTTACGGCCTCAGTTAGAATTCCAGAAAAGCTTAAATCCATTCCTTTAACTGTGTAAGGCAACTCAATGTATTTCTCTCCTTTCTGAGCAAGTTTTTCAATTTTGGGGCCACCTGGGAATCCAAGACCTATTTCTCTCGCAAATGTATCTATTGCGTTGCCAATGCCTATATCAAGGGTCTCCCCAAAAACTCTGTATCTTCCTCCTTCTAAGGCTAAAACTTGGGTATTCCCACCACTCACATAAAGGCCCACTGGATCTCTAATCCCAAACATCTTGGTAATTTCGACATGAGCAATACAATGGTTTACCCCGACTATTGGTTTGTTGTATCGTAGGGCCAAAGCTCTAGCCGCTGTTGCCACAACTCTCAAAGCTGGTCCTAAACCTGGGCCTTGGGAGAAGGCTATGACATCCACATCCTTGATATTGACTTTGGCCTCTTGAAGGGCCTTTTTTAAGAGGGGGCGTAGGAGCTTTGCATGATGTTCTGCTGCCTCTTTTGGATGTATACCTCCTTTTTCGGTGGTTAGAGTGTCAAATATGTTGGCAAGTACTTTCTCTTCTGTTACGATCCCTATGCCTAGCGTATGCGCAGTACCTTCAATTCCTAAAGTGATCATCAAAAAAAGGTATAGAATGGAGTTTAAAAGCATTTGTTTTTGTTAAGAGATGTTCAATTGCAGCTTTCTATAACTGTTTGGAATAGGATGTGGAGATCAGTCGCTCTTGTAAATTCGCTTCTCGAATGTTACAAAGTCTGTCCATGCAGCATGAGCGAGGAAATTTGCTTTTCTTACATTAGGCCTTCCTTTTGGAAAAGCGTCTTCGTTGTATGTGTACCCCACGATCTCTCCAACAAACCAGGTGTGGTCCCCATAATCTCTTGCGTCTACAACTTTGCACTCTATGTTTGCTAGGGCCTCCTTAATGCTTGGTGTGTTTATCTTTTTGGATGGAACTAGGGTCATGTTCATTTTCTTAAGTTTTGATGGGCCGCTTTTTGTACCTGCAATCCAAACATCTTCAAGCATCTCTAAGCTTGGAACACTAATCACAAATTCTTGATATTTAGAAATTAACTTGTGGGTGTGTCTTTTTGGGGAAATTGCAACGCCAATTAAACTCGGCCGGTGGGAAAGTACTGTTACCCAGTCAGCAGCCATTACATTGGCCTCATCACCTTGGCCCGAAACTACTAGATATGTTCTCATAGGGTAAATAAGGTGGTACATACCTCTCACCTCTCTATTGGGATTGATCTTGGTTACTAAAAACTTTCCTCAAACTTAGCCATTTTAGTGCCCTGACAGCTCTTTCAGGCGTTAAGAAGTTTTTAAACCCATGGGCATCTAAAAGTCTGATTCCATTTTTCACGAGATCTCCAGCCATGAAGTTTACTACAATGGGTTTGTTACAGTTTGTATCTATTATTGCCCTTGCGATTTCTTCACTTGGGATAAATATTGGAGGAACACAGATAATGAGGAGGCTATCCACGTTTTCATCTCCACAAAGAATCTCTATGGTCTTCTTGTATCTTTCGTAATCAGCATCGGCTATTAAATCAACAGGGTTCTTAACAGAGCACTGGGGGGGTAGAGACTCCATAAGTGCATTTATCGTTTTCTCACTCAATTTTGCGATTTCCAAACCTAATTTTTCTGCTTTATCCGTAGCAAGAACCCCTGGCCCTCCAGAGTTTGTTATTATAGCAATTCTTTTTCCTCCGCTTTCATACATCTCAAAGGTTTTTGCTGCATCAAAAAGTTCTTCCATTTCTTCAACCTCTATTGCATTGAATTGGCAAAAAGCTGCTCTATAGATTTCATAGCTACCTGCCATACTTCCGGTGTGGCTCTGGGCGGCTTTGCTTCCGCTCTTGCTCTTTCCAGCTTTTAATATTATCACTGGTTTTTTGCTTGTTGCATATTTTAGGGCCTCTATAAACTTCCTTCCATCTTTTACTCCCTCAATGTACAGTGCGATAACTTTTGTGTTTTTGTCATCTGCAAAGTACTTTAAAAAATCGCTTTCTGTTAAATCTGCTGCATTGCCATATGAAACAAAGGCAGAAAATCCAATTCCTTCTTCATTCCCCATAGCCAAAGCGGCCCCACCAAAAGCCCCGCTTTGAGATATTAAAGCAAGTCCTCCCTTATTAACTCGTACTTCAAAAGAGCCGAAGAAATTG
>QMUE01000149.1 GCA_003663535.1 Thermococci archaeon | reverse complement strand
TGCAGTAAGGGGTTTCAGAAAGGGGGAACATGAATTTACAAGCATTGACATTGCAAAAACCGTTGGAAGTGCCATATATGACAAACTTTCAAAGCTAGGAACCCCAAGAGTAAACTTAGATCATCCAACTGTAATCTTTAGGGCCGAGATCATCAACAATGTTTTTTTCTTAGGAATTGATACAACAGGAGATTCTTCCCTTCACAAGCGGCCTTGGCGTGTTTACGATCATCCAGCCCATTTAAAAGCCTCAATAGCAAACGCAATGATAGAACTAGCAGGGTTAGATGGTGGAAGCATTGTAGATCCCATGTGCGGAAGCGGGACGATTTTAATTGAGCTAGCACTTAGGGGATATGAAGGAAGAATTACAGGCATTGAAAAGTACAAAAAGCATTTAAAAGGAGCAAAGATGAATGCTTTAGCAGCAGGGGTAATTGATAGGATAAAGTTCATCCATGGTGATGCCACAAAGCTTTCTCAATACCTCAAAAGCGTTGATTTTACCATAAGCAATCTCCCCTATGGATTGAAGATAGGGAGAAAAAGCACTATTCCAGAGCTTTACATGAAATTTTTTGCCGAACTTTCCGAAGTTCTGGAGAAGAGAGGGGTTTTCATAACAACAGAGAAAAAAGCAATAGAAAAGGCCCTAGATGAGAATGGATTCAAAGTTATTCACCATCGCCTAATCGGACATGGAGGCCTAATGGTACACTGCTATGTGATTAAATGAAAAAATAAATCAGCAAAGGATAGAACGCTCAGCAAGCACTTTCTCCTTTAAAACCCCTATTCCCTCTATCCATGCCTCTACAAAATCACCGTGTCTCAGAGGCCCAACTCCTTCAGGGGTTCCAGTGGCTATAATGTCCCCCTTCTCAAGAGTCATTATGCTCGAAACATACTCAATTATTTCGTCTATCTTGAATATCATCTTGCTTGTCCTTGAAAGCTGTCTTACTTCTCCATTAACTTTGAGACCAATTTCAAGATCGTTGACATCAAGCTCCCGTTTATCGACCACGCGTGGGCCAATTGGACCAAATGTGTCAAATCCTTTGGCAACAGTCCATGGAAGGCCTTTCTCCTTTGCTTCCCACTGGATATCCCGAGCAGTAAGATCCATCAAAATGGTGTACCCCAAAACATGGTCCATTGCCTTTGCTCTTGGAATGTTTTTACCTTTCTTCCCAATTATTACTGCGAGTTCTACTTCATGATCAACACGTTGGCTTTTCCTAGGAAGAATTATTGTTTCCTCAGGCCCTATCAAGGCTGAAGGAGGCTTTAGAAATATAACTGGCTCTTTAGGAATTTCATGTCCGAGTTCCTTTGCATGTTCTGCATAATTTCTCCCAAGACATATTATTTTACTAGGTTTAACCTCATAAAAGCCATCTCTAAAGGGTAAGCGGATCATACGATCACCCGATATAATTATAGCTCAGTGCTTATAAAGTCTGGTATTCAAACAACATCCCTTGGGGGTAGCTATTTTAATAGAAAGGTATTGTTTCAAAAATCTCAAATCATAAAGAACAAAAGAAAGAAGTTACCTTCTAAGAGGTTCCGGAATGGCTTTGTCCCACTGCTCCCTTGCCAGCTTTCCAGTGTACTTAAACTTCTCCATTAAATCCTTGGCTTCTTCCCTTTTCCTCTGGTGCTCTTTTAAGAAGTTTTGAACTTTCTCTATGAGATAGCGTTTGCAATGCCCACAAAGGATTTCACCGTTTTTACAAGCTTGGTATCTCTCAAGCAAAGCTTTATCATCTGGTTCAAAGAATATCTCGAGCCACTTGAAGACAACACACTTATCGGGTTCCCCTCCAAGCTCCCTTTGCTCCTTTGCCGTTGCCCTTCCCCCAGTAAAGGCGTATTTCCATATCTTTTTGCCTGCTTCCTCTGGATCATCTGTTAAATACACTGCTGTTTCAGGTTTTGATGCACTCATTTTGCCCCCTATACCTGTTAAACCCGGTACGAACTTTGAATGCAATGCTGCAGCTTTATAATAACCCAAACTCTCAGCAAAATCTCTTTGAATTCTCCAATAGGGATCTTGATCAATAGCCGCTGGAATTAAAGAACGCTTTTCTTCAAAAAATGTTGGTGCTGCTTGAATTGCTGGAAAGAATATCATTCCAATTTTACTCTGATCACTGAACCCAAATACGGCCTTTGCCATGGAGTAAGTTACTTTTTTTGCTATCGGAATGGCCATCTCATATATTTTAGTAAATTCGCTATCCTGGAATATGAAGGTCTTATCTGGGTCAAACCCCACAGCTATAATATCAAGTATATTCTCATAAGCCCACCTCTTTGTATCCTCAAACCCCCTTTTAGGCTTGAATAGAAACTTCTCATCATCTGTGATTTGAATGTAGAGGTTCACACCAAAGTTCTCCTGAAGCCATTTTGTTGCGAAGAATGGAATTATGTGTCCTATATGCATTGGCCCACTAGGGCCCCTTCCCGTATAGAGGAAAAAGCCCCTGCCCTCTTCGTAGTCTTTGAGAACCAAATCGTAGTCCCTATGGGAAAAGAAGAATTTCCTCTTAAAATACAATGGAAGCTCACTTTTGGTAAGCTCTTTGGTCTTTTCCAGCAAGTCTTCAGTAAGCGGCGTTGTTCCAAATTCCTCAATAAGCTTGTTGTAGTCCACTATTCCTGTAACTTCCCATGGAGTTACCTCAAATTCTGGCACAGAACTCACCTCCAAAAACTAAGCTAACCAAAAAAGGATTAAGGTTACTATCACCAAAGCCAAAAGCAATCACCGAGCATGGGTTAAAGATGGAAAAAGAAAATTTAAAGTTTTCCCTACTCTCTGAGTTCTTTGATATACTGCCCATATCTAACAAGTGCATACACTGCATCTACACCATCTTCCACAGTTTCAAAAACTGGTACTCCAGTTTTCTCTATCCTTCTAGCCATCTTCTCTGGGTAAGCTCCTCCGGGGGCTATGAAAACAACAGGTTTGCCATATTCTTGCATTCTACCGACTGCCTCTACAATACCATCACCCAAGGCCGGGCTTTGGAAAAGTGCAATAACAGCCAAAACATCAACGTTTTCATCTTCAAGGGCATAGCGCATAGCAACCTCATACCTGCTTGAAGGCGCATCTCCAATGATATCTATTGGATTCTTATAGCTCATGTGTGCTGGAAGCTTACCTTCCACTATCGCCTTTGCAAACTTTTCTTTAGTCTCTTCACTAAGCTCTGCAAGCTTCAAACCTACCTCAAGCAAACCATCACTCATCATAACTCCTGCTCCACCACCATTAGTAACTATTGCAACTCTATCTCCTTTCGCTGATTTTTGCATGGTCAAGGCTTTAGCATAGTTAAAGAGCTGGCGCATACTTCTAGCTTCAAGAACACCAGTTTGTTCAAAAGCAGCTTGATAAATGGTGTAACTTCCTGCAAGAGAACCTGTGTGAGAAGCCGCAGCTTTTGCTCCGGCTTCTGTTCTTCCACTTTTTAGAATTACAACGGGTTTTTTCTTTGTGGCATTTCTAGCAACTTCTAAGAATTTTCTTCCATCTTTTACTCCTTCAAGGTAAGCAGTTATAACTCTGGTAGCCTTATCGTCCTTCAAATATTCCATAAAGTCACTTTCATCAAGATCGGTCATGTTTCCAAGGCTTATGAATTTGCTCATGCCAACCCCGTGTCTGGCAGCCCAGTCAAGAATTGCTGCTCCAAATGCGCCGCTTTGACTCATGAACGCAATGCCACCGAATTCTGGCCTCGCTTGTCTCTCAGGTGGGTTAAAAGTACAGTCAAACCCATTTTCGATATTGGTAATTCCCAAACAATTCGGCCCCACAATTCTTATGTTCCATTTTCTTGCTACTCCAAGAAGCTTTTCCTCAAGTTCCACATTTCCAGCTTCTTTAAAGCCCGCACTTATTACAACCACTCCTTTTACTCCTTTTTGGCCACACTCTTCAAGTATCTGAGGGACAAATTTTCCCGGAATAGAGATAACCGCAACGTCAACGTTGTCTGGAATCTCCAGAACACTTTTATAAGCTTTAATTCTAAGTATTTTCTCTTCTTTCACATTAACAGGGTATATTTTTCCCTTAAATCCAAAATTTATGAGGTTCTTCATTATCGCGTTACCGATTTTTCCCTCTTTATTTGAGGCCCCAATGACAGCAACACTCTCTGGATAGAACAAAAAATCCAAATTCATGCTTTTTCACCCCTTTACAGTGATGTACCCTCCTGCTGTGTGATGTGGGCATTTTACATTTATAAAATTTTCCAGAGAATGAAATTTCTGATCCCCTCAGGGCAAGGTTTGAAAAATAAGGAATGTCAATAAAGGGAAAAGGTTATATTTCCGAACGCTTAAAAATTTATTAGAACGTTAAAATAGGTGAGCAATATGAAAAAGAAGGTTAAGGTCATCACGAATCCAGAGGTTATAAAACTCATGCTTGAAGACACAAGAAGACAAATATT
>QMUE01000148.1 GCA_003663535.1 Thermococci archaeon | reverse complement strand
TTGCTAAGTAGTGCTGGGCTAAATCGTCAATACCCTTCTGGCAGAAGAGAACATTTGCACCTGTAGCGGCTACTTGCTCTACCATCTCCTGGAGCATCTTCTCCTCTTGCTCAAGGAATGCATAGAGTTGATCCGGAGCGGTTATGTTTATCTTTGCATCTGTTTCAGTCTTTTTGACCTCAAGGGCATCGTTTATAAGAGCTATTTTAGCGTTTTCTACCTTCCTTGGCATTCTTGGGTGCACTCTTTCTTTGTCAATAACTACACCTCTGATGAGTTGAGTGTCTCTAACGCTTCCACCCTCTTTCTTCTCAAGCTTAATATTATCAATGTCAACAACATATGTACCATTAACCTTCTCAGCAACTTGCTTAACAGCCTCAACAGCAAGCTTTGCTAAGAGGTCTTTATGACTCTCTGCATTCTTACCGGTTATTGAAGTTGAAGCTATCTTTGTAAGGGTCTCCTCATTATCAGGCTCAACTGCAATGGCTATGCTATCGATTATCTCTTGGGCTTTCTCAGCCGCTAGAGTGTAACCCTTAATAACTATGCTTGGATGGACGTTTTGATCCAAAAGTTCTTCGGCCTTTGCCAAAAGTTCACCAGCTATTACAACAGCTGTTGTGGTCCCATCACCGGCTTCTTTATCCTGAGTCTTTGCAATTTCAATGATCATTTTAGCTGCTGGGTGCTGAACGTCAATTTGCTCCAAAATTGTTGCACCATCGTTTGTAATGACTATGTCTCCAAGACTGTCAACGAGCATTTTGTCCATACCCTTCGGACCAAGAGTAGTTCTAACAGTTTCTGCAATAACTCTTGCAGCCAAAATGTTGAGTCTTTGGGCATCTCTGCCTACGTATCTTTGAGTGCCCTCTGGAAGAATAACAACAGGCTGTCCGCCTTGTCCTACCATCATTTCCAATACCTCCTTTGATTAACCATGAACCTTTCGTTAGTGCTCTATAAAAAGATTTCTATTTAAAAGGCTAGATTTTACACATTTTGTAGAATAAATGTCAATAAACCTCAGAATATATTGAACAAATTACAAAAAACCAACTGCAAAAGATTCTTAAGGTTGATCTTCCTTAAAATTTCCTATGGAAGGCTACAAAACAATCAGAGGCTTTGGAAAAGTCGAGAAACTCTATGTGGACTCACTTTTCATAGGCTATGCAATTCCAGTAAACTCAGAAAAAGAGGCTAAAGAGTTCATTAGAAATGTTAAAGAAGCCCATTCAGATGCGACACACAACGTTTCTGCCTATAGGGTGAGGGAAGGAAATACTCTTCTAAGCTATTACGATGACGATGGAGAGCCAAGGGGAAGTGCTGGAAAGCCGGTTTTTAAAGTTCTTGAATATAAAGGTTTGGAAAATGTTGTGGTTGTTGTTACAAGATACTTTGGTGGAACAAAGCTTGGGTATGGAGGATTGATAAAAGCATACAGTGAAACAGCAAGCGAAGCCCTTGAAAAGGCAGGGATAATTGAAATCATTAAAAAAAGAGCTCGTGGAAATTGTTTTCCCATATAATCTCTATAATGCAATTGAAAAGACCATTGAAAAATTCGAAGCGGAGATTCTTGAGAGGGATTTTAGTATCGAAATCAGTTTTGTAGTGGGTATCCTGCCAGAACAAAAAGATGAGTTCGTAAAATATGTTACTGAAGTCACCAAGGGGAGGGCAAAAATAAGAGAATTCCTCGATTGGGAAAGAAAGATTGGCAAGAAAAGAGATTAATCATCTTTCTAGAAGCTTTATCAGCTCTTTCTTATCTGGCTTTTTGACAATTCTAAGTTCTACAGCATGTTGAAGAATAAGCTCTGGAACTTCTTCCCCGAAAAACCCCCTTATCCCTCTTTGGGGTATGTAAAACGCGTAAACCCTCATTGTTTTATTTCCACATCTTCCCCTCGCAACCATAAATCCCTTTTCAGCGTTTACCCTAACAATCTCCCACGAAAAGGTCTCAGCTAGAGCAAAGAATGCCTCAAATAGTTTGGCTTTAGCCTCTTTCAAAGCTTTGTTTACAGCCTGCCTTGAAATTCCAAGGCTTTCTGCTATTTCTATTTCTCTCATTCCCTTGGCCCTCATTGTCCAAATTCTCTCCATACTTTCTGGGAGTCTAATCATCACTTAGAACCTCCATGATTGTTTTTAGAGCATTTTCTACTTTATCTTTGGGAGCATTGGAGGTTAAGAGATACTTTCCTTTTCTTGTTTTTAGAACAATGTAATCGCTGGAGTCATGCACAGCTAAAAGGGTTACCATACTTATAGGTATAAGCCATGGAATCCACTCAAGAGTCCAAGTTTTAAACCACAAAAGAACTGACCCAATAAGGAGGGCAATAACTGCGCCGAACATTTTGTAAGACGTTTTTCTAAAAGGTATTATCATTGAAAGTATCATAGAACTGGAGAGAACAATCAATCCAACAATCCAAAGATACTGACCTAACAAAAGACCTTCTGGAAGTGTGAAATAACGATATAAAGCATAAATAAGACTACCTGCATATACTGCCCCAATCTTGGGAGCATACCTCAGAAGAACACCTTTTTCCAGCCTGTTCAAAATTAAAATCTCTTCGATTTCTTCACTGCTAATTCTTATCTTCAAAAATCCAAATGCATACTTAAGAACTAAGGTCTTTCCGCTGACTTCAGCGGAGATCCCCCACGATGCAAAGAGTAGAATCCATGCGACCCAAAAATACGAGTGATATGTTGGAAAAAGATCAACACCCGCCAACAAAATTAGAAGAGAAAGAGTGAACATTACCAATGGAGGCCCGCTGAAGCTTGAGGGTCTAATCCCCTCCAGTTTCATTTTCAACACCCCTAAACAGCTTGATAGCTTTTTCCCCATCGGGACATCCTATTACAATAACACCTCTTCTCTCTGTATTGACAATTATATAATCAAATCTCGTGTAAACAATGAGGAACACAAGAAATGTAATCCCAAGAAAAATTCCAACAACGGGACTTATACCAACTAATACACAAAATATGGGGAGTAACAGCACAATACCTAGAAAGATCTTCCCAAAGTTTTCCCAAATTGTATAAAGTGGAATGAAGAAGTATAGAAAATAAGCAACATACATGACGAAAATCCAAAGAAAAAGGAGGGGAAATTCCTTCCATGGCGCTTTTATGAGAGCTATAACAAATAGCAATATCCCAAAGGCTGCGTTCTTCCAAGCGTATCTAAATAATTTAACTCCCTTAAGTTCATTTGCAAGCATAACTTCTTTGATTTCTTCAAAAGGTACTTTAACACTCCAGAAAGGATACTTTAAGACAAGCATATTTTCTTTAATTTCTACGCTCTTTCCCGTAGATAGTACAAAAAGAGTAATTGCGCTAAAAACGAGCTCTGGGGCATAATCTCGAAGAATTAATCCTGTGACCATTAAAGAAAAGCCTAATGTGGCAAGAACTATCGAAGGCCCGGAAGGCGTTACAGGCCATGCTCCCTCAACTTTCATCAAGCTCACCATCGCGTTTTTGTCAACCTATGTAAGTTGACAAAGTATTTAAAATTTTCGTTGCGATACTCAAGGAAACTTTAATACCTTGCAGGAACAAAAATGCAAGTGGTGCTGTGAAGATGGAAGGCCCTAGAGTCTACCCCATTAAAGAAGTTGAAAAACTCAAGGAAGTCTTAGAGACAATTTCAGACTACAAATTGTTAGACATTGAAATAGAAAACAGGGCATCCTTTCTAGATGATATGCTCGAGAGCAAAGATGAAAAGCTTAAATACGCCATGAAGAAACTTGAAGAAAATGAAGTCGAAGATGCCAAGCTGGTGCTTAAAGGGAGTAATGCCGTGTTGGTGTTAAAAATTGAAGATGTTATCTCCATCAGATTTGTGTTTGAAGATGTCCAGAGTATTGCACAGGCACTCGGAATAAGTGGGTGAAGGTTATGAAGCTAATAAAGCAAGGGGCAGAGGCAAAGATATACCTTGCGAGCTTTGAAGAACTTTACTTCCCCTTTAACGAGGAAAAGGTTATCATAAAGTATCGCATCCCAAAACGCTACCGCATAAAAGAAATAGATGAAAAGCTGAGAAAAGAGAGAACTGTGAGGGAAGCGAGAATTCTTCATAGAGCAAAGGAGTTTGGTGTTAACGCTCCTTATGTGTACGAGGTTGACCTAAAAGATATGAAAATAATCATGGAATACATTGAAGGGAAAAGGCTGAAGGAGCTTTTAGAAACTATTCCCATAGAAGAGCGCCTAAGGATTTGCAGAGAGATTGGAAGACAAATTGGAAAGCTTCATGAAGCCGGGATAGTGCATGGTGACTTGACAACATCAAATATGATTCTCAGAGGAGGCAAAATCTACTTCATCGATTTTGGCCTTGCTGAATTCGACTCATCTCTTGAGGCCCAAGGTGTTGATCTCCATCTTCTCAGAAGGGCTATGGAGAGCACGCATTACAAGTGGTTTGAAAAAGGG
>QMUE01000147.1 GCA_003663535.1 Thermococci archaeon | reverse complement strand
CGTGGGCGTAGCTTGCTATCTCTGCAAACTGCCTCATCATAGCTCCCTCATGCGGACTTCCCCAATAAACTGTTGCCGCCACAGCATCAGCACCAAGCTTAATTGCGTCCTCTACAAAACCAAGTTGATCTTGCATGAGCCACTCCTCTTTTGGCCTAAGCTCGGTTTTACTAGTGAGCTTCACCACCAAACCCACTTCTTTTCCGACAAATTCTCCCCCAGCAATCCTCGCTATCCCCGGGAGCATCATAACACCATCGACCCCTGCCCTTATGACCTTTCTAATAATAACCTTTGGATTAATGTGCTCCCAAGTCTCTTCAAAATCTGTTGGACCATGTTCAAATCCATGATCCATTGCAAAAATCAAGGCCCTTCCATCTCTTCTAAAGAATCTCCTTAGTCTCCTCTTTATGCCAATATTGTTGTAAGATTCCATACTAATCACCTCTAGTGATACATTGTTCTTTTAGAATTTAAGTTTTATCATTAATTTAAATAAGCTCAAATATCAACTATCCTTAGGTGAGAAAATGTTAGACCTCAATACAGAGCATCTCGGGAAGAAACTAATATACTTTAAAGAAATAGACTCGACAAATGAGTATGCCAAAAAAATCGCTCCTCAAGAAGAAGAGGGAACTATAATAGTTGCTGATGTTCAAAAAAGTGGATATGGACGAAGATTTAGGAATTGGAAGTCCCCCAAAGGGGGAATATGGATGAGTTTAATTTTAAAGCCAAAAACAACACCTGAACACATCCCCAAGATAGTTTTTCTCGGAGCAGTGGCCGTTGTTGAGATGCTAGAGAGATTTGGCGTAGAAGCTAGAATAAAATGGCCCAATGATGTACTTGTCAACGAAAAGAAAATATGTGGAATCCTAGTAGAAGGAAACTTCTCCGAGAAGGAGGTTTACTACATTGTTTTGGGTATAGGTATAAATGTTAACAATCCCTTACCCCAAGAGCTTGTGAGTACTTCCACCTCGTTAAGAGAGGTATTGGGAGTGGAAATACCCATTATAGAAGTTTTTAAGATTCTTGTAGAACGCCTAGAACATTGGTATAGAGAATTTTTGGCTGAAAAAGATACTCTTATCCTCCAGAAATGGAGAGAAAATGCCATTTTAAGAAGAGAGGTAAAAATAATAACGGAAGAAAAAACCTTAACTGGAAAGGCCTTAGATATTGACGAATTTGGTGCTTTGATCCTTGAACGTGAGGATGGAAAAAGGGAAAAAATTCTCTATGGAGATGTATCATTGAGGTTTGAATAACATTTTTTCCTTTTTTCACGATTTTTGGAAAAAGTTATATACTATTAATGCACAAATATTCTCGGCATAAACCTGAAATATAACACCAATACAAGGAGGTGGGCCCTTATGGGGCTCTTGAAAAGCTATTTGGAATATCCTGTTTTGAGGAAAATATTGATAGGTTTGATTTTAGGTGCAGTCTATGGATTGATAGTGGGGGGTATTGGACACCCAGGAGCAGCTACTGCAATAAAACCTCTTGGAGACCTCTTCGTTAGACTCTTAAAGATGTTAGTGATGCCAATAATTCTAGCTTCACTAGTCGTAGGTGCTGCAAGCATAAGCCCAGCAAGACTTGGAAGAGTTGGTGTAAAGATAGTAGTCTATTACTTAATAACCTCAGCCTTTGCAGTTTTCATAGGACTCATAATGGCCAACCTCTTCAAGCCTGGCCTTGGGCTTGAACTCGGCACTGGCGAAGGTAAAGCTATAGAAGCAACGGCCCCATCCCTTGTGGATACCCTCCTGAACATAGTACCCAAGAACCCATTTGGAGCATTATCAAGTGGTGCAGTTCTCCCAACAATATTCTTCGCCATTATTTTGGGAATAGCACTAAGTTACCTCATGACCAGTGAAAATGAAAGAATAAGAAACTCCGCAACAACCCTCTACAATGCCTTTGACGGTCTCGCTGAGGCAATGTACAAGATTGTTAGGGGAGTCATGCAATACGCTCCCATCGGTGTATTTGCATTAATAGCATACATCATGGCAGTTTACGGACCAAAAGTTGTTGGGCCTCTCGCTAAAGTAACCTTTGCAGTATACTTGGGGTTAATAATACAAATAGTGGTAGTTTATGGAATCCTCCTAAAAGTCTTTGGCTTAGACTTAATCAAGTTCCTTAACAAAGCCAAAGACGCTATGATTACCGCATTTGTTACAAGAAGCTCAAGCGGTACTTTACCAGTAACAATGAGAGTTGCTGAAGAGAATATGGGTGCTCCAAGGAGCATTTACTCCTTCACACTCCCATTAGGTGCAACAATCAACATGGATGGAACCGCCTTATACCAGGGTGTTTGTGCAATGTTCATAGCTTTTGCAATTGGACAACCCCTACCATTCACCCAACAGTTAGTAATAGTTCTTACAGCAGTCTTGGCTTCAATTGGAACCGCTGGTGTTCCCGGAGCTGGAGCAATAATGCTTGCAATGGTTTTAGAAAGTGTAGGATTATCCTTAGAACCTGGAACCGCTGTCGCATTAGCTTATGCAATGATTCTTGGGATTGATGCCATCTTGGACATGGGTAGGACAATGGTTAACGTCACCGGCGACTTGGCTGGAACCACAATTGTTACAAAAACTGAAGGGGAGCTCGACGAGAGCAAATGGTGATCTTCTCTTCTTACTTTTTTCCTTTGAATGTTTCACCCTTTAGGGTAAAGAAGAGACCACTTTTTGAATAGATAGAGTTAAATACTCACCCACCATCTGATTTTTTAGAGCAAAAAATTGGGGGATAGTGATGAGAAAGGCAGTAAGTATTTTAATAATTCTACTTTTGGGCCTCTCTCTCGTTCATGCAGAGGCTGTAGATTATTATAAAGAAGAATTCACACTTAAGGTCAAGATATTGCAAAACGGAGATGCTCAAATAACTGTGAAAACCTCAATGTTAGGTCCTAAGGATAGAATAAACCAAGAAATAGCCGGTATATTGAACCAAACCAACCTCAGTGATGAGGAGGCAATAGCAAAATTCGAAAAAGAACAACTTGATAATTACATTGCAAGCCTCGCTAATGCGGGCATTAAAACAGAGAATCAAACTTTCAAATTAGCAAGCATTAAAGAAGACAACTTCACCGTAGTCTTCACAGCTTATACTGAGAACTTTGCCAAGTACTACTCCTACAATGATTACTGGGAGGTGATAGTGGATCCTACAAGAGGATATGGAACAATGCCAATTCCAGACACCGGATTACCTCAAAAGATGGAGTTATACAATATGTTTATAATTGAACTGCCTGAAGGGGCAGAACCTGTTGACTATCCACAAGCCTACACAAGGGAATTCAACCAAAGCAAATTCTATGTACGCTCAAAGGTCGAGGGGAATACAATAACTATCACTTCTGACTTATATTTAGAAGAGAACCTCTCTCCCGAGGGTTTTAAAGCTCTTTTTGGTGAATATAATGCATTCTACATTCACTATAAAACACCATACAAAGGAGAAGAATCATATCAACCTGTAAAAACAGGACAATACTTAAAAGCAGAGATTTCAGAGGATGGAACGACTAATCTTCTAGTTAGAGAAACATATTTTGAACCAAAAGATCAGATAGAGCTCATGAAACTCCAAATAAACCTATTAGGAGTCCAAAATGTAACAAACATGATACTCCAAAACTACCTCCAAGGAATGGTCGCGCAGGGTATTCAAGTTGAGAATGCTAATGCAACCATTTTAGGTCTGGAAAAGGAAGGACCATTAACAATAGAGGCAAATTACATCCTGAAAAACTTCACGAAACTAGTAAATGGAACATACCAATACTCCTTCGATCCAACCCTCCTAAATCCATCCCAGCTAGGATATAGGGCCCAAAATGCCATTAATCAAAGCTTGAAAATAGAGTTTATTCTGCCCTCAACAGCCACCATCATAGAAGTTCCACAAAATACAAGCAATGAAATAAAAGGGAATAAATATACACTGACAACTTTAGTAGAGGGAAACAAAATTGTAATTACTGCAAATGTATCCGTGAGATATGGAGCGCCATTTGAAGACATTCAGGCACTTTTAGGAAATGTTACTCGTGCATATATTCGTTATACACTACCGGAAAACAGTGAAGGCCTAGATCTTACCACCACGCAAATAGTAGGAATAGGTGGAGCGATTATTCTCATTGGACTAGCTGTATTTATACTGAAAAGAAGATAGAGAGACAATTTTTTTAACCTCTTTTTCTAATTTCTTTTAGGTGATACTTATGACGAAGAAACTTTACTATGAAGACCCCTATTGAAAAGAAGCGACTGCAAACGTCCTCCAAAGTAAAGAAAACGCCCTTCTTTTAAACCAGACAATCTTTTACCCAACTGGAGGAGGGCAACCCCATGACACTGGCACTATAAATGGAGTTAAGGTTTTAGATGTTTACAAAAACGAAGAAGAAAACATCTGGCATGTTGTAGAAAACACAGACATGTT
>QMUE01000146.1 GCA_003663535.1 Thermococci archaeon | reverse complement strand
CTCTTGCTAGTAGTAATGAGTGCTTCAACAATTTGAAAAGTAGCCGGCGATTCCCTCGTTGGAGGGATAGCCGGTAGTGGCCGTGTGAACCGGCCTGTGAGAGTGAGGCTACCGGCAACGGGACGCCAAATGAACTCTCACGAAGCCCCACCCGTTAGGGCGGGGTAGTTCACTGCTCTTTCAATTTCAGGTGTGAGAGTTGAGAGCATTCTCCAATCTACTTTGTTCCTCTTTGAATATTCCCCCAGTTTTTTGCTACACTTTTCTTTCACTTCCGCGATATTTGTTTCGACCTTTCTGAGCTCTTCTTTGAGCGGTTTTATCTCCCGATCTAACTTTGCTACTTTATTTGAAGAATACAGACATGCACCTCCCAACGTTACTATTGGAAGCAAAGGTAGTAAAGTGCCCAAAACGTAGTATCGCTGTCGAGGGCATTACTGCTAAAATAAACAGCAAACCCCAGAAACGTGAACAAGGGAACCATCCAAATTAGATCTCCCTTGGCCCATTTCATATCGTCCTTTTCTCGGGAATATTCATCCTTCAAGGGTCTTAGCTCTTTCTTAAGTCTCTCTCCTTGACAAGTGCTCGCGCCCGGTCAATGCACTCTTCCACGGTTTCATCGAATTTAAGTGGCTCGAACCTCTTCGCTCGCTCCAGCTCGGCCTTCATCTTCTCCAGAAGGGCATCAAGGTTTACGTTGGCCTGCAACGCGACACCACCCACAAGATTAGGGCGTGAAAATATTTAGGGTTTTCGGTGAAAACATGACATCTCATAGCTCATAGAGGAAGGCCGGCACGTCCTTCCCTTCAAGCACTACCACGTCCCTCGGGTAGCGGCCTTTCGAAGCTCCAGACCTTACCTCCACCTTCATGTCCCCGGCCACAGCATCTATTTCATACCTTCCAGTACGGAAGTAGAAGACCTCACCAAACTTCCGGTAAAGGTGCTCCTGAACCGTCCACTCATAAAGCACCGCTCTATCGAGTGTTCGCCCAGTCCACTGAACTAACGCCCTCGCGAGCAGAGGATCCCTAATGGCAAACTTTCTCTCCTTTCTTCCCAGTACCCTCTTCCCTCCTTCTATGAAGGGAATCTGAAGAAGAACGTGAAGACCTTCAAAGAGTTCTATGTAATCCCTCACTGTAGGAGATGAAACTCCCGCCCTCTCAGCAAGTTTTCTGAAAGAGACTGGATTAGGGGCAATGTCTATGATTGCTCCAAGAACGTCTCTAGCAACACTTGTGTTTTTACCCACTGCATTTATATCGGCCTTCAAAGTTGAGATTACATCCCTCGTTCTGAGTCTCCCGTTAAGATAGGCAAGATAACCACCACTTTCGAGGTAGTTCTCAAATACATTCTTCCCTGCTGATGGAAAGAACTCATCATAGAAAAGGGTGTAGTACTCGTGAAAGCTTAAAGGCATGACTTCAATAGTCTTTCCATCACCCTGACGTCCTCCAAACGCCCCGATATGTCTCTCAGCAGCTATGGTTATAGAACCCGTAACAGTTAGAATGTCATTTTTAAGCTTCCTTCTATCCACAGAGTACTTAATGGCCTTCCACCAGTTTGGAATGAGTGTAACCTCATCCAAAAAGATGTAGGCAGTCTTAACATTCTTGCGCTTTTTTAGTTTAAGGTATTCCTCTATAACATCCACTATCTCTCGATAGTTCTCCAGAACCCCACAGTCAAAGTAGAAGATTGCATAAGGACTTTCGTTCTCCTTGAAGAGCTCTTTAATGAGCAATTTTATCCCCATTGTTTTCCCAACACGCCTTGGACCAAGGATGAAGTTGAGAGAAAAGGGAACCAGAGATATCCTATTTATCCATCCGGGAATAATTTGATATTTCAGGTTTTCGAACTCCTCCCACTCTGGATCGTTCTCATGGAACCACCAAGGGTTTTGCTCCTCCATCATGCTTTCCAGTGTCATGTTAAAATATTTCTTCACAAGACTTTATAAAGATTGCTAAGTTAAACTTTACATTTATTTATAAATACTGTTAAGTATAACTTTTCAAAGTTCTATCAATTATGGGAACCCTAATTTACACCCTAAGCTGTAAAATAAATAAAAGATACTTGCTTGAAGAACGCTTTGGTTGAGAATACTTATTAAATCAAAAATAAACCCACTTAAATAGAGAAAATAAAAAACCTTAGGATGGCTCATCTTGTAATCTTTATCTCTCTCATGAGCTCCAACGGTTCAGGATGCTTTTCGAAGTACTCTCTAATAGGTTTGAGTAATTCTATCAGATACTCCGCAACGGCATTCTTTAAGTCAAGTGGGTGGAGTTTTCCTTCTGCAAAGTCCCTTTTGAGCTCTTCGAAAGTGGTGTAGGTTACATCCCCTCCAAACTTGGCCGGCCTGTGAATTGTAAACTCTGTTGGTTCTTCCCTAAAGATTATGTGTTCAGCCCAATCCAATACCGGGTTGTAGTTGATCTCCTTAGCTGGACAGAAAGCCTTTCTAAGCTTTTGTCTTATCTCCTCCGGGGTATCATGGATAAATACCGCCGAGTAAGGCTTACTTTTACTCATCTTCATTTGGGCCTTTATTTCCTTAAACTCTTCTTCACCCCCAATCGGCCACTTTGGAGGTTCCTGAAGGCCCAAAAGGAGATGGTGATGCACAGCAATAGGTTTAACTTTTTTTCCATCCCACACAAGTGGATGGTATTTCAACTTCTCCGCAACTTCTCTGGCAATAACATGAGCTTTTCTTTGATCCATCCCTGCATGTGCTATATTAACTCCCTGGTAAAAGATATCTGCAACCTGCATGGCTGGATATATAAGCTTTGCAAAGTCAATTGCCTCTCCCATTTGTCTTCCCATGATTGTTATAGAGCGCATCATCCTTGCAAGAGTAACGTTCTTTGAAATATCAATAATAGTTCTCCAATAATCTCCTCTCTCCAAGATTTCACTAGCTAGAACAAATTCCACTTTGTCCGGATCTCCACCCATGACTTTAATGCTCTGTTTCATGCCCTCTTTGAAGTAACCTAAAGCTACTTTCTGGATAACCTCCAAATCTCCACCAAGCTTGTCATTTATCCATGAATGCCAGTCAGCCAAATACACCCTTGTCTTAATCCCTGCTTTTTGAAAATCAGCTATTTTAGCTCCCGCCATCAAACCAGTACCAAGATGAATGTAACCACTTATCTCAAATCCTATATAATGCTGTAAGGACATTCCTATCTCTAAAAGATCCCTCAAATTGTCCACAGTAAGCACTTCTTCGGTTGGTTTTCTAGTGATAAGCTCTACTTTTTTCTCAATATCCATTATGCATCACCTTTACTCCACTATACCATGACTCTTTTAAGTATTTTTCTCAAGGAAGAACATTTTTTCATGAATGAACAAAAGTGTCTGCAGGTCAAAAATTTTATAACTTTCAAGTTTTATAGAATACTCTGGTGAACACCATGAGAAAGCTTTCAATATTAATTTCGGTTTTTGTTTTATTTGGTCTTTTTGGGATGGCCTCCGCCAGCGCAACAACAGTTGCGGTTGATTTGGCCCATGGAGAAAGCGAGAAATACTTGGCAGAAGACGTTCTCGAATATGGAACTAATGCAACTCTAGCCCATGGAATTGTCAAAACCATCACAAGTGTCCAATGGGGATACTTTGGAGACCCCTTAGCAGCAGACACTCTTGGGATAACCCACCTTGGAGAGAAGATAACTTCCGATGCCCTTGCAAACGTTGACATGCTAATCCTAGGACAACCCACAAGTCCATTCCAGCCAGATGAGATTCAAGCTATAGTAAACTGGTTCAACCAAGGAGGAAAAGTTCTCTGGATTGCTGGAGATAGTGACTATGGAAGTGGACCCAATGTTATAGATATCGTTAACTCTGTTCTTGAACAACTTGATTCAGAACTTAGGCTTGATCAATGCCAGGTCGGAGATCCTGTTAGCAACGCCGGAGCTTCTTACAGAGTTGTTGGCCTTGTACAACCAGATGATGAGACTCCCGATAAAGACATGCTAACTAATGGTTTCAAGCATGAAGGAAAAGTCTTATACCACGGGCCAGGTGTAGTAGCATGGGTTAATGAGAACGGTGAGTGGCAACAATTAATCGATGAAAATGTCCCAGAAAACGTTTATAGGATAGTAAAAACCTCTCAAGACGCTCAAATATCTGAAGCAACTGATCCTCCTGCAAGTGCTTATATGGCTGGAGATACTGGAGTATTCACACTTTTAGCAGCAAAGATTGTCAAATTTGATAATGGAAAACAAAGCGTTCTAATTGTCAGCGGTGAGAGCCCCTATGGAGACTATGAACCTACGTGGGCACCCCAGTACCACGGTGTCGACCTTGACGGACCAACATTTGTAACAAACATGGTTAATTGGGCATTAAAACAAGCATCAAAAGAGACAATCACTGTTACAGTTACTGAAACAACCACAAAGACCGAAACTAAGACTGAAACCGTAACCGAGACTAAGACTGAGACGACTACAGAAACCGTCCAAGGAGGGATTTGTGG
>QMUE01000145.1 GCA_003663535.1 Thermococci archaeon | reverse complement strand
AGTGCGATGAAACCTCTACCGGCTGAGAGCTGTTTTGTGATAGTGCCAAGCCAATCGACGCTCATAAATGCCCCACCAAGTCCAGATAAGGTTGCTCCGTATACTGTAGCTAGAAATCTATAACGTTCTATGTTTATACCTATGGCATCTGCTGCTTCGGGGTTTTCACCTACAGATCTTATTCTAAGCCCTAAGGGAGTCTTAAAGAGCACCCAATGAGTTAAAACTGCTATTACCAGTGTGATAATGACCATTGGACTTAGGCTTCCGTAAGCAGTCTTTATTATTGGGGGTATTCTGAGGTTTGATGGGACTTGGTGCTGTCCTGCAGTTCCCCAGTATGCAGGGATTCCGAAAGCCACAACACCCAGGGCCAGCAGGTTAACGCCTATACCCGGGATAACGTGATCACCCTTTAAGTACACTGTGATAAATCCATGCAACATTCCAAGGAGCATTCCAATAAAGGCCCCCCCAACTAAGCCAATCCATGGATTACCGCCGATTTCGGCGAACACCGCCCCGAAAAATGCACTCATGAGTAGTATTCCTTCATAGCCTATGTTAACTACACCTGCTCTCTCACTAACTGTAGCTCCAACGCTTGTAAGCACAAGTGGTACCATAGCTGTCAGGCCTCCTATAAGTATTGAAAGGGCTGTGTCCATCATTTTCTCACCACCTTTTTTAGGAGATCTAAAATTCCTGGGATAGCAACTGTAACAACTATGATTCCTTGGACCATTCTAACCATCTCTAAAGGAACTCCTGCTTCTATTTGCATAGCTGTAGCCCCGGCTTTAAGCATTCCAAAGAATATTCCACTGAATATTATCCCTAAGGGATGATTCCTACCGACTAATGAGACTCCAATTCCATCAAATCCATATCCATAAATATTTGCCATTCCCTGGCTTATTGCATAACTTGGGGGTCTTCCCATAACCTCAACTGCACCAGCAAGGCCGCTTGTGATTCCTCCTATAAGGAAAGACCATATAATAGCCTTTTTGGGATTTATACCTGCATAACGGGCTGCCCTTTCATTGTATCCGCTGACCCTCAGCTCATATCCAAGAGTAGTGTGCCAAAGGACATAGTAAGCCAACACAGCTGTGATTACTGAGATTGCAAAAGCCCAAGATAGTTCTGTCCCCCTTATTATTATAGGGAATCTTGCGCTTAATGGAACTGCAATAGTCTTGTTTGGATCATCTGGATTGGGTATTTTCTGGAGTACAATGTATAAAGCGAGGAAATAGGCCATCCAATTTAACATGATTGTTGAGACAACCTCATTAACACCCCTAAACACTTTTAAAAATGCTGGAATGGCCATCCAAGCAATTCCAGCAATTATTCCACCGAGAAGCCCCATTAAAATGTTCCCCCAAATATTAGTGAGAATGAGTGCTGCTATAGCCCCGAAATACACTGTTCCTTCGGCACCTATGTTGAAGAGGCCGGTTCTTGCTCCGAGTCCAAATGTTAATGCAGTTAGCATTATGGGGGTTGTTGCACTTAGTGTCATTGCCCATCCGTATTTGGAGCCTAATGCACCATCAAAGAGAGCAATATACGCCTCAATAGGATTGTATCCTGAAAATGCTAGTATGATAGCCCCCAATAATATTCCTATTACTATGGCAATCAGGCTTTCTATGAGGGGTTTAATGAATCCTCTAATGTCAACTCTCATGTTTAATACCTCCCATCATTAGTCCAATCTCCTCTTCGGTAACCTCTTCAGGTTTAACGATGCCTACGAATTTCCCTTCGTATATTATTGCCATCCTATCACTAAGCTGAAGAATCTCGTCCAAATCTGCAGAAACTAAAAGAACGGCCTTATTCTCATTTCTGAGCTTTATCAAGTAATTCCTTATGTATTCTGTTGATGCAACATCGACACCCCTCGTGGGCTGAGATGCAATTATGAATTCAGGTTGCTTGCTAGTCTCTCTTGCTACGATGAGCTTTTGTTGGTTCCCTCCGCTTAAACTCTTTACAGGGGCGTCTATACTTGGCACTAAGACTTCAAAATCCTTTACGATCTTTGTAGCGTGTTCTTTGGCTTTGTTCCACCTTAACATTCCAATAGGCCCCCTAAAAGTCTCTCTCCAGTGAAGGCCAAGTATGGAGTTTTCAGCAACACTCATTTCTGTTACTAAACCCATATGGATTCTATCCTCTGGTATGTGGGCCACTCCAAGGTCATAGAGTTCTTTTGGAGGTCTTCCAGTGATGTCTTTTCCATTGAGAATAACTTTGCCTTTTTCAATTTTCCTCAGTCCGCTTATTGCTTCTATAAGTTCTGTTTGCCCATTACCTTCAACACCAGCTATTCCAAAGATCTCTCCGGCTTTCACTTCGAATGTTAATCCTTTTACGGCATCTTGGTCTCTATCTCCTTTAACCCATAAATCTTGGACTTGCAAAACAGGGTTTTCTGCTTCTTTTGGAGGTTTTTCTATCCTAAGAACAACTTCTCTTCCTACCATCATTTTGGCGAGCTCTTTTGGGGATGTTTCATTGGTATTAACGGTTCCAATTACTTCTCCCTTTCTAAGTACTGTTACTCTGTCTGTTATTTCCATAACTTCTTTGAGTTTATGACTGATAAAGATAATTGTTTTATCTTGGGCCTTTAGCTTTTTAAGAACATCAAAGAGTTCTTTAACCTCTATAGGGGTTAGTACAGCAGTTGGTTCGTCCAATATAAGTACATCAACATCCCTATATAATGTTTTTAGGATTTCAATTCTTTGTTGAACCCCAACAGGGAGAGTCTCTACAGGAACATCAAGAGGGACTTGAAAATTTAAATCATCCATAAGTTTTTGTAGTTTTTCCATTGCTTTTTCGACATCTATCTTAGAGAAGAGGCCATGTCCCTCCATTCCAAGTATGATATTGTGAAGGCCATCAAAAACATCCACCAGCGTGAAGTGCTGGTGAACCATACCAATTCCATTTGCAAGAGCGTCAGCGGGGCTCTTAAATCTCACTCCTTTACCATTAACAAAGATTTTACCCTCCGTAGGGTGGAGCATTCCAGAGAGGATCTTCATCAAAGTAGTTTTTCCAGCTCCATTCTCACCTAATAAACCATGAATCTCACCTTGTTTTACGGAAAAATCAACACCTTTCAAGGCCTTTGTACCATCTGGATAAATTTTGACAATACCCTCCATTTTAATGAGTGGAGCTTCTTTCATAAATGCACCCCCTAAAGATTATAAAGAGAAAATAGAAAGGAAATATCAGTTGTTTTACCATTGTTTTCCTAATTCTTCCATCTCTTGCCATGTCTCAGCGTTTCTTATAGCTTCGATTTGTTCTGAAGTTGTTGCTGATGGAATTTTTATCTCTCCACTCTTAATCTTAGACTCCAATTCACTTACGGCTTGCCAGATCCAGTCTGGAACTTGGCTTCTCGTTTCTTCAAGCTTGGCAAAGAGTTCTTCTTCGCTGCTGAGTCCAAGTTCTTCAAGCTTTTGTTGCTTTGTGTCTTCTGGTAGTGAGTTGAACATTTCCTTAACAGCATCAATGGTGCTTACTCCAACACCCTGCTCGTTAAGCCCAAGCTCCATTATTCCTCCTTGCCAGTTGCCCTTGATGACCATTTCAACAGCTCTGTAGACACCAACGTCAACTCTCTTCATCATTGAAGCTATTATTACACCTGGTTTAATCCAGTCTTGTGCTGAATCAACACCAACAGCAAATGGTGGTCCCATCTCTTTTCCTTGACTCTCAAGGTACTCGTCAACAGCATCAAATACACCGAGGCCAACAGCACCTGCGATTTGGTAAATCACCCAAGCGCCTTGTCCGAGCTGAGCTTGAGCTGCGGTTTTACCCTTTGCAGTGTCTGTGAATGAACCTGTGTAAGTGTAGAGGATATCGATGTTGACGTCTTTTCCAGTCTTTTGCTTGTAATAATCTTCGGCCCAAGCGACACCAAACCTATAACCACCTTCGAATTTGTAAAGCACTGGAATTTCAATACCAAGAACAGCGCCTACTTTGTCTTTACCATCGTTTGCAGCTATTAATCCGGCTAAAGCTCCAATTAGAGCTGAGCCTTCGTTTTCTTTGAAGAGAATGCTTACAACGTTTGGTTTGTCGGGAATAAATCCATCAACAATGGCGAACTTTTGGTCTGGGAATTCGTCTGCAACTTGGATCACTGCATCAGTCATCATAAATCCAACTGCTACTATAATGTCATATTCTCCAGTCTGAGCAAGGCTTCTAAGGTTGGGCAGGTAATCTGATTCTGTATTGCTTTGAACTTCCTTAATTTCGAGGTTAAACTCAGTCGCTGCCCTTGAAGCCCCAAGGTATGCCATATCGTTGAAGCTTAAGTCCCCTCTTCCACCGACATCATACACAACTGCAACTTTTCCTGCGTATTCAGGGGTACTTGTTGTTTCTCCACCTGTACATCCACTTATGGCAACACTAAATACTAAAACTCCTATTAAAAAGACTGTCAATATTCTGTTCTTCATTAGGTCGACCTCCATAATGGGGTTATCGTATGGGAGT
>QMUE01000144.1 GCA_003663535.1 Thermococci archaeon | reverse complement strand
TTCTGGTCTAGCCCTGCTCGCGACGAGGAAGATGTTCTCGTCCGTTATCCTCGTATCTAATGCGGCCGCAGCTTGGAGAACATTTATTGCTCGTCTTAAATCTCCTTCAGCCACATAGAGTATCGCTTGAAGGCCTTCCTCGGTCAGCTCAAGCCCCTCGTTTTCAACTATGTATTTCAATCTCTTTGCAACATCCTCATCTTTTAACGGCCTAAAGCGGAAGATTGCACATCTCGATTGTATGGGTTCGATGATCTTTGAGGAGTAGTTGCAGTTGTGGCTTACGAGTCCGTTGGAGATAAAGCTGTGATCCCTCGCGCACGTCACGTCATAGACGTCGAGGTAGCCGAGCTTTTCCTTCTTAATAATCCTCTCAACAACGTAGCCCTCGAAAACTCTCTCCCTCACAAACTTCTCGAACGTCATGAAGTCCCTCGTGAGGCCTAATGGAATGCCCCTGAGCCTGTTTACGACGAAGTCCCTCTTAACGCCGAGAACCCTAGCGGCCTGGGTCGGGTTGGTCGCCCTCGCCAGCTCCATGGCCTTCTCCGCAACCTCCGGGAGAACGAGCTCCTTGTAAGTAAGCTTAATTCTGAGGTACTCTCCAACAAGCTTCGCGTAGGCGTCTTTGAAGTAGGCGTAGCCGATCCTCGTGAGGAAGCGGATGTAGTTGGCATCGTTTGGCGTAACGACGAGGCGGACGATAAACCTGTCCTTTTTCTCAGCTGGTGAGACTATGACCTTTGAATCAACGTCGAACTCCCTGAGGAGCTCCGCAACATCGTTGAAAAACTCGGTGGTCTTTTCAAGGCTCTCCACTGAGGTGCGCATCTCAAGCTTGATGCCGTTGAAGTTGTAGCGCTCCCCACTCGGCTTTGTTCCGTCAGCTCCAAAGAGACCGCGCAGGAACTCCCTCTTGACGAATAGGTTACCCTCCTTTATCCAATCTGGAACAGCGTAACCCTTCACGGTCTTGTTGCCGACTTCGACTCCCCAGAAGCGCATGAGGGCATGGAACGCCGAGCTGTCCACGTAGAGCATGTGAATCCTGCCCTTCACAGGCCTTCCACGGATTTCTGAGCTGGTCTCGCGCTCGATTATCTCTGAAGGCTTAAGATCGAGCCTCTTCAGGTCTTCAGCGAGTGCTTCGAGCTCCTCCCTGCTTGAGTTGAACCAAATCCTCCGCCAGCCCTTAGCGAGGTGCCCATTGCAGATGAGGAAACCGAGGACCCTCGCGAGGATTCCAGCTCTCTCGTCGTCGTAGCGCACGAGCCACTTCTCCTTAACCTCGCGGAGTACGTTGTAGGCAATTCCTCCCATTTCCCCCGCAAGAAGCTTTCTAGCCATGGTGTAACTTATCTCGACTCCAAACTCCTCTTCAAGGATTTTCTTGACGTCCATCGCGTTCCTTATTGGCCTCCCATTGCGTACCTTCCTTATGAACTGCTCCTTCCCCTCGATTCTCCTCTCGATGTAGCCCTTCCTCTCAAGGCTTTGCAGGAGCTGGTTGAGCCTAACACGGGAGAGTCTCACCTTCTTCTGGAGCTCTTTTCTTGTCATCCATTCGGCGAAAATCAACGCCAGAACTTCTGCTTCTCTTTTCGTCAGCCCATTTTCCATCTCAGCCTTTAGCTCAAGGGCCCTCGCAAGGATTTTTTCCTTGCCCATCGTCAGGAGCTCGCGGAAGCTCTTGGCCTCCCCGAGGGACTTAAGTCCGTGCTCGCGCTCGATTTTTTCAAGGAAGTTGTAGAACTCGTGGAGGTCGATTATAGGTCTCGGGTCCTCCTCGTAAGGCGTTCCCTCAAGCGTCGGCCTTACAAGCACTTCAGAGCCCTCTTTGAGGTCGTAGGTCTGAACCCAGCCCTCTGGAGTCAGAAACATGTGATCTGCCGTGGCCTCCACGATCCTTCCGCTCTCAAGCGTTAGCCTAAAGACTGGGTGGCCTATTATCTTGGAGTTGAAGGCCATGGCCGCGATAACGGTGTCTCTCCCCGTCCTGTTAGTAACCTCCTTTAGGAGGCCCTCCTCAAAGTGCTTCATGAAGTCCTTTATCCTTACCTCTCTTTCGTCCGGGGTGTAAATCTTTGTGTCTCCCGTGATGCAGCTCAGGATAAAGCGAACATTGTTCGAAAACATCTCCATTGTTCTTCTAAGGGCCTGCTGAGCGTCTTGGGTCAATGCGTCAGCCTCATCGAGGAAGATTATCTTGAAGCTCGGGCCACCTATCGGCTTCGTCCTCGCAAACTCCTTTACCTTCTCGCGGATGACGTTTATCCCGCGCTCATCCGACGCGTTAAGTTCTAAGAAGTTGTGACGCCAGTTTTCGCCAAATAACTCCCGTGAAAGGGCCAGTGCGGCTGTTGTGTTGTGGAGAACCGTCGGAAGGTTACCGCCGATGAAGTTGTGATAGTTGGGAACGTGAAGGTCGTAGATTACGAAGTCGCCCTTAAGCTTCTCAACCTCGACTATTTCGTCCCAGAGGAGCTCGTTCTGGGCGAGGAAGATGAGGTAAGCGACGCCCCTCTTGAGCTTCTCGTCGTTGAGTATCTCCCTCAAAAGCTTTAGCTCGGCCTTTCTAATCTCCTCAAGAATCTCTATCTTCTCAGTGTTGCTCTCAAGGACTATTCTGACGCTTGAATTCCATGTCCCGATAAGTCTCCCAATCTCGGCGTAGCTGGAGTACTTCCTCGCGAAGGTGCGCATGGCCTCTATCGTTTCCTCAAGCTCAATGCCCAGTGCTTTGGCAATCTTGAGGTAGTTCCTCAAGCTGGGTTTCCTCTTTCCTTTGATGTACTCAAGAAGTCTGTCGGCCCTTATTCCCGTCGCCTCCGCGATTTCCTTCCTTCTCCTAGCGACTTCATTCCAGTCTATAACGATGCTCCTTGATAGAACCTTTTCAATCCACTCAAACTCGTCGAAGCTGTGGTAAATTTCCTTCATGAGCTCCCAGGCTATTCTCTTGGCTTTCTCCGGGCTCCAGCGGGCCTTGTCGTCCGAGAAGTTCAACCTGAGCCTGTCCCTGACGTAGGAAATCAGCTCCCTATCGGCGTAGAGCGAGCCAACATTGGGGTTTGGCTTCTTGACGAGGGCTTCTGCCTTTCTCTTTTTCTCTTCAACCGAGAAGCCGACCTCAGATAGGAAGCGCGATATGTTCTCGGAGCCCGAGATGACAACGTAGTAATATGGACGCCCCTTAACAGTTCTGCTCCTCACCTTGGCAACTACACCAAGTCCCGCGAGGACGTAGGAGACCTGCTCTGCCATCTCCCTGCTGGCCGTGGAGAGGATTATTCCGTTCCTCTCAACGCCGGCATCGCAGTCGAAGTATGCCCTCAGGAAAGAACGAAGACCTTTCCATGCCTGCGCGGGTATGTAAACCCTCTCCGCCTTTTTGCCGGCGAGATCAAGGCTTTTAACGAGCTCTTTGGCCATCTTCGAGTTCACATAAACATCAGGCGCGCGGTTCTTGTGGATTCTCTCCTTAATCCTCGCATCAGGGAAAAGCTTCTCGGTGAGCTTCATGAAGCGCTTTCTGAGCCTCTCGTCCGTGTTCGTGAAGGTTATGATGTTGCCCTGAGCATCGGCGTGACCATCGCCGATGAAGTAGCCGAGCCACTCAGCTAAGGGGTCTTCATCGAGAACCGCCGGAAGAAAGCGCGGAACGGCAAGCCTATCTCCGGGCTTAAGCTCCTCCGCCTTAACCCACTCTATCCTTCCGTCTTTTCTATTCACAAGAAGTGGGTGATACGGGGTGACCTTGAGTTCCCTGCCAAGCCTCGTCCTTATCCTGACGAGCTCATCCGTCCTGTCCTTATAAACGTACTCAACTGGTAGTTCCTTAAGTTTACCGTCTTCGTCAACGCCGAGAACATGAAAGCCTTTAACAGGGGTTGGGCCGAACCTGCCCCTGCTCACCCTCTCAACGAGCTTTCCTATGGTGGTCAGCTCACCATCGACTACGACCTTTGCATCTCCAGTAAGGCACTTCCCGACGCCGGGCGGCCCTGCGAAGAGAAGATGCGGCATTGAACCCGTCTTAACGTAATGCTTGAGTCTCTTTACTATATGACCTTGACCAACAATGTCATCAAGCCTCTCAGGTCTGTACTTCTCAACCCACGGTTTTTCGAGAATTTTAACTTCCTTAACCTCTTTTACCTCCTCAACCATGACAATCACCTATTATCGTGAACTAAATTCTTTATACTCAAGCAGATATTTAAACTCTTTGGACTACCCCCAGATCTCACATCTTGAGAGATCTAATCTTACTTAAAGATTTGTTTTAAGAGTAGAATCAACACACAGGTCATCTCGATAACTATAAAGGAAACCAATTATTTATCTCCCTGTTGCTTGCAAGATCACCTTTCAAAAGGGAGGGGATACGCAAGGGGAGGTGGGTGAGTAAGGTTTAAATACTCTGAGGATGCAGAATATAATGACCTTATAACAGCCGTAAGGCTGGACAACCCGTAAGGGTTGGTATAAAGTAGCCCCTGAATCCGGGAGGATAGGGGGTAGTGGTCGTGTGAACCGGCCTGTGAGAGTGAGGCTACTGGCAACGGGATGC
>QMUE01000143.1 GCA_003663535.1 Thermococci archaeon | reverse complement strand
TTTTTCAAAGATTGGGGCAAAACTTTTTTAGATGATTCACCTTCATGGACTAAGGTGGTGATAATGGTGGATAAGTATGAGGCCCTTCAGGATTTAATGAGAAGGAGAGGTTTTGCATGGAGTAGTTTTGAAATCTATGGTGGAGCGAGAGGTTTTTACGATTACGGTCCTCTTGGAGCTACAATAAAGAGGAAAATTGAGAAGAAGATTAGAGAAGCTTTCATAAGAGAAGGTTTCTTTGAGATTGAAACTCCTGACATTACACCAGAGGAGGTTTTTATAGCTTCTGGTCATGTGGAAAAGTTTGTAGATCCCTTGACTGAGTGTAAAAAATGCGGGTCAAGGTTTAGAGCAGACCACATTGTTGAAGAGGTACTTGGGATTGACACTGAAGGACTAAGCGCTGAACATCTCACTCAATTAATACGGGAACATGATATAAAATGCCCTGAATGTGGGGGAGAATTGACTGATGTATGGTATTTCAACCTGATGTTTGAGACTTATATCGGACCTTATAAAGATAAAAAAGGTTATCTTAGGCCCGAAACTGCTCAGGGTATATTTGTAAACTTTAAACGCTTAAACAACTTCGCCAGAAATCAATTACCTTTTGGGGTCTTCCAGATAGGAAAAGCTTATAGAAACGAGATTTCTCCTAGACAGGGAATGTTAAGACTTAGAGAGTTTTCTCAGGCGGAAGTGGAGATTTTCTTTAATCCTAAACAAAAGGAGCATCCACATTTTGAAGAAGTTAAAGACGAAGTTTTAAAATTCTATCCAATAGAGAACCAACTTAAAAACCTCGGAATGATTGAACTCACACTTGACGAGGCAGTTAAAAAAGGATATGTTATGAACACATTTTTTGCTTACTATATGGCCATGGTTAAAAGAATCCTTCTTGATATCGGTATTCCAGCGGATAAAATACGATTCAGACAGCAGTTACCGGAGGAAAGGGCCCACTACTCAAGTGATACATGGGATGTGGAAATTCACAGTGAAAGATTTGGATGGATAGAGTGCGTAGGCATAGCCTACAGAGGGGATTATGATTTGAGCAGGCATATAAAAGAAAGCGGGGCCGATTTAACTGTTATGATGCACTACAAGGAACCTAAGATAATTAAGAAGCTCAAAATTTCCCTTAACATGAGAAGAATTGGGCCCAAACTCAAAGGGGATGCAAAGATTATCAACCAGAAACTCCAGGAGATGACTCAAGAAGAGCTTAAAAAGATATTTGAAGGCCTTGAAAAAATTGGAAAAGTATTTCTAGATGGCTATGAGCTTGAAAAAGAGGACTTCATAATCAAAGAAGTGGAAGAAAAAGTACATGGTGAAAAGTTAGTACCCCATGTACTGGAACCAAGCTTTGGTATTGATAGGCCTTTCTATCTCCTTTTGGAGAATTCACTAGTTATAGATGAAGATGGTAGGGCCTATCTAAAGATAAAGAAGGATATGGCTCCAATTGAGGTTGCAGTTTTACCCTTAGTAGCAAAAGAACCTCTTACGACCATAGCCTATGAGATCTTTCGAACACTACAGAAAGAGGGATTTATAGTAGTTTATGATGAAAAAGACACCGTTGGGAGGAGATATGCAAGATATGATGAAATTGGAACACCTTATTGTGTAACCATAGATAACCAGACTCCAGAGGACAACACTGTGACAATAAGGGACAGGGACACGAGGAAACAGATAAGGGTGAGAATAGAGGAGCTTCCACAAAAGTTGAAGGAACTGATCTTTGGGTTTTAAGCCCATTATCCCTTTTTTCAATCAGTTCAAATCCACCCAATTTCTATTTTGTTTTCGAGGCTCTTGAACTCATGACTCCTTTGAGGGATTAATTTTTTAACGTACTCAGGCAAAGAGAAGAACATGAAAAGAAAAATCCACTTAATCTACAAACGACTCCCTAACAGAATCCTGGAAAGGGAAGATGAGGTCATTGCGGACTTAGGCGATGTAATCGTGGCAAAATCAAAGTTCAGAGGGGTGCTGGTTCCGCTTTTTGTAAACGGCGTTAGGGTTATAGAAAACGGTTATACTATGGTTTACTTTGCCTTTGTTGGAGAGAACTATGACGTGCTAAAGGTCTACGATATGGAGGGCAATTTTAAAGGACTTTACATTGATATTTTGGCCTATACAAAAAGGGAGAAAAACACTTTGGAGATGCTCGACCTCTTTCTGGACATATTCATTTTTCCAAACGGAGAGACTTTCCTTTTGGATGAGGATGAGCTTGAGATGGCCCTGAACTATGGTATTATTGACAAGGAAACCTTTGATTTTACATATTCCAAAGCAAGAGAGATTATGGAGAAATTCAAAGAGGGTGCATTCCCTCCAGATGTAGTTTGGAAGTATTCACTTTCTTTTCCAGAGAAATATCAAGACTAGGCCTATAACTACTAAGAAGCAAAAACCTGTTGCTGTATCTGGGTAATATGGGACTTTTTTTATTAAAATGAATGCACTGGTGTTTTTGATTAAAATACCGGTGTCATTGGTGGCATTTATGACGAGATCTCTGAGAAGGTATGGATCAGCCGAAGTTTCAGAGCCAGGAAGTTCCCTTAGGCTCTCGTCTCCAACAAATGCTAGCTGAGCTGCGCTTGCTAAGGGCACAAAAAGAAGTATAACAAAAACCACTAGGATCCCCATTAGGCTCCCTCACGTTTAAATAGACACCATGCCTAAAATACCTTATGGTGGTTGGATGATAAAAGAGAGCAAAGAAGGGGTAATACTTCAAATTTATGTGCAACCAAAGGCAAAAAGAACTGAGATAGATGGGATGGATGAGTGGCGCAAGAGATTGAAGGTTAAAGTAAAAGCTCCTCCTGTTGAAGGAAAAGCGAACAAAGAAATTGTAAAGTTTTTCTCGAAGCTATTCGGCGCTGAAGTCTCGATAATCCGCGGGGAGACAGCCAGGGAGAAGGACTTGCTCATTAAGGGGTTAAAAGCGGAAGAGGTAAAGAAGAAGCTCGGTCTCTGATTCCGAAACTCTTAAATAGTTATAGACAGAGTATAGGTGTTTTTCTAAGTGCTTCCGAAAGGCTTAAATAATTATCCTTACTAAGATTATCTTGGTGAAGATAATGTTTATCGACCGAAAAGATGAGCTGGCTTTCCTTGAGTCACTCTACTCATCGGGTAAAAAGGAAGTTCTAATTCTCTATGGACGGAGAAGGGTTGGAAAGACAGAACTTGTAAAGAGGTTCATTCGGGCGAAAAATGCCATCTACTTCCTCGCCGATAGAGGAGGGCTGGAGTCAAACGCGAAGAGGTTTTACTTGGAAGCGGCCGGGGCCCTTGGACTCCCCGAGCTGGAGGTAAGGGACTTTCGGAAAGCCTTTGAGTTGATAAAGCTTAGAGCTCCCCAACGGCTTGTGGTTGTGATAGACGAGTTTTCCTACCTATTTCTCACAGACAAGAATACTCCTGCAGTTTTTCAGCACGTGATAGACGAAATCCTGGATGACCGGTTCTTCTTAATTTTAAGCGGCTCAATAATCGGCCTTATGGAGGGATTGATGGAGTACAGCAACCCCCTCTACGGCAGGAGAACCGCACAGCTCAAGCTTAAGCCCCTTAACTTTTTCCACGTGAGGAAATACTTCAAAGATGCTCCCATAGAGACTGTACTTCGAATATACTCAGTCACTGGTGGCGTTCCGATGTACTTCAGGCTTTTTAAAGGGAGGGACTTTGAGGGGGAGCTGCTAAAGCTCGCGTTCTCGCCGACGTCAATACTCTACGAGGAGCCAGAATTCATACTGAGGGAAGAGCTTGGAGACGTTCACCGCTATTATCTCATCCTTGAGGCGATAGCCCTTGGAAAGCACCGGATAAGTGAGATTGCCCAGTTTGCGGGAATTGAGACCAAGGACATGCCCAAATACGTAAAAACCCTTACTTCTCTTGAACTCGTGAGGCGTGAAGTTCCCATTACGGAGTCTGAAAGAAGCAAGAAGGCCCGCTATTTTCTCAACGACAACTTCTTTACCTTCTGGTTTCGATTCGTGAAGCCAAACAGAGGAAAGATAGAGATTGGGACGTTTAAAATGGACTGGGCCACTTTCAACACATATGTGGGTAGGGCCTTTGAAGACATGGCCCAGCAGTTCCTCATTGAGCTCAACAGGGCAGAGGAGTTGCCTTTTAAGTTCACGAAGATTGGACGATGGTGGCACAAAAACGAGGAGATTGATTTGCTTGCTCTGAACGAGTGGGAGAAGAAAGCTCTCTTAGTTGAGGTTAAATGGAAAGACTTGAGCGAAAGGGAAGCGCAGGGAATTTTGAAGGACTTAGAAAGGAAGGGTGAGTTAGTGGGGCTGGAAGGGTGGGAACATTTCTACGGCCTGGTGGCTAAAGAGGTTAAAAACAAAGAAACACTGAGGGGAGAGGGGTGGCTCCTGTGGGATTTGGAAGATTTCGAAAAGCTAGACGTCAAAGCGGTGTGGGAGTAAAAATGGGCTTTGTTTCTTTCTCCCGGCTTCTCCCACCTAGGAACAAGGGAAAGAAAGGGGATTGACTGCCCGGGGAATTAGATCACTTCAA
>QMUE01000142.1 GCA_003663535.1 Thermococci archaeon | reverse complement strand
TGGATTAACAATAGCACTTCTAAGAAAAATAGCTTATTCAGATAGATTTATCAGAAAGGGCCTCTGGGATTCCCACAAAACCGTATGGGGATGGTACAAAGAAATAGAAACCTTACATGGTAAAAAAGTTGGAATCTTAGGAATGGGATCCATTGGAAAGGGGATAGCAAGAAGAATGAAAGCAATGAACACAGAAATCTATTACTGGAGCAGAACTAGAAAAAAAGACATTGAGAAAGAAGTAAACGCCAAATGGCTTCCGCTTAATGATGTATTAAAAGAAAGCGATATAGTAATATTGGCACTCCCATCCACTCCTGAAACTTATCACATAATTAATGAGGAAAGCCTTGAACTTTTAGAAGGGAAATATCTGGTGAATGTGGGTAGAGGTAGTCTCGTAGATGAGAAAGCCCTCATAAAGGCCTTAAAAGAGGGGAATCTTAAAGGATTCGCTACAGATGTTTTTGAAAAAGAGCCCATTCAAGAAAGTGAACTTTTCGAGATGGAGTGGCAAACAGTATTAACTCCCCATCATGCTGGGCTAGCAGAAGAAGCTATGAAAGATATGGGATTCCAGGCGGTTAAGAATTTACTTGAAATCTTAATGGGGGATGTTTCTGAGAACCTCGTAAACAGGGATGTGTTAAAAGTAAGACCAATAGAAGATATCAAGATGCTCTAACTTTTTACTTTTAACTTATAAGTTATAACTAAAAACAAAAAAGAAAAGAGCAGCTAACCCACAAGAACCTTGATAACCTTCTCTGCAACCTCTATACCAGCCCTTTCCTGAGCCTCAACTGTTGATGCTCCGATGTGTGGGGTCAAAACAACGTTATCGAATTTTGTCAATGGGTGGTCTTTAGGAAGAGGTTCTTCTTCAAAAACATCTAACGCTGCTCCAGCAATCCATCCTTCTTGAAGGGCCTTAACCAAAGCGTTGTTGTCCACAATTGGCCCTCTTGAAGTGTTAATGAGAACTGCAGTAGGCTTCATAAGCTTTAATTTCTCCTCATCAATAAGATGATAAGTGCTTTCTAATAGTGGCACGTGAATTGTGATAACGTCACTGTTTTTCAGGAGTTCTTCAAGCTCCACGAATTCTGCTCCTAATTCTCTAGCTCTTTCTTCGTTTTTGTAAACATCGTAGAGAATAATATCCATCCCAATAGTTTTTGCGATCTTTGCAACATTGTAACCTATTCTCCCAAACCCTATTACTCCAAGAGTCTTGCCTTCAAGTTCAAACCCCATGCATTGCTTCTTGGGCCATGCCCCTTCTCTTATCTTTCTATCAGCAAAAGCCACTTTTCTTGCAATGTTAAACATTAACGCCACGGCCAATTCGGCAACACTTCTGCTTGAGGCCGTTGGAGCATTGACTACCTCGATTCCTTTACTCTTTGCATACTCAACATCTACATTGTCTAGACCCACACCTGCCCTTGCTATCACTTTAAGACTTGGAGCAGCATCAATAATTTCTTTTGTGACTTTTGGCTTACTCCTAACTATTATTCCGCTAACGTCTTTAACAAGCCCTTTAAGTCTATCTTGATCAGGGTATTCTTCATAAACAACTTCTAATCCAGCATTCTTTAAAACCTCGATTGCTTTTTCGTGTAAAGGTGCAGCTACCAATACTTTCATCTTCAACCCCTCCTTTTTAATGCAATCAACAATACCTGATCGGAGGCATCTTCAGCCCTATCAGCTATGTCTCCGATTTTAGTCACCACTTGGTTCCATATAAGCTTTGCAAAAGTTGTTATTCTTTCGCTTTCAAAAACTTTTCTCAAGAGGGTATACTCAATTCTATCCGCATCTTCTTCTGCAAGTTCAGTTTTTTTTGCATACTCAATAGCCCCATCAACATTAGTATTGAGCATTTTCACTGACTTTTCCACCAATTTATATGTCTCCAACGAGGCATTCAATAGATCTAGAATCTCTTTCTTTAGGTCTGAGGGTATTTTAGGCTTAGCTAGAATTAATGCATGGGCAGCACTCTCTGCTGCATCTGCTACACTATCTATAAGTTCAGACAATCTAGCATAGTCCCCTCTATTCACAGGTAGAAAAGCTCCCTGATAGAGCATTGCTTCAATCTCTCTTCTAAGCTCGTCAGCAACCCTTTCTTGATCTTCAACTTCTTTCATTAAAACTTCGGCCTTTTCGATGTCACCCGCCAAATAAGTCTCCATCAGCTCACAGAGTTTCTTTATTGTAAGCCCAACAGCGTCGAGGTGTTCATCTATAGCTTTAAAGACATTATCCTCTTTCCCACCAAATATTGGCATTTTCTCCCCCCCAGAATATAATAGCAATCAAGTCTTTATTTAGTTTGTGGGTTCTCCTTGGCTTTCACCAGGCCCCAAAGGGCAAAGTTCAATGGCACCTCTAGTCCAATTTCCCTACCATATTCGATTATTTTACCATTTATAAAATCTATCTCCGTCTTTTTCTTTCGTCGAATATCTTGAAGCATAGAGTTATAATTTTCTCTTGTCTGTTCGAGGGTTTCAATTAAGAGTTCCATTGGATGTTTCTCAAACTTTACTCCAAGTTGAGTTGCGACTTGACATCCCTCTTTAACAACCTCCTTAGCCAACTTAAGCAGGTATTCATCTTCCAAGATTTTCCCATTCTTAACTTCCATAATAGCGGCAATCGGATTTATTGCTGAATTCACTATGGCCTTTGACCACTTCCAACCTTCAATATTTTCACTAGGCTCGGTTTTTAATCCAGCTTTGTTGAAAATCTTTATTAATTCGGCGGTAAACGGACTTATTCCACTAGGATAATCCCCTATTATCGTGATCCCCCTTCCAACCCATCTAACAACTCCCCATCTTTCTATCATGGCCCCATTAGTTGTTATTCCCCCCAAGACATTTTTTGTATATCTTAAGGCCTCTTCTTCATTTCCTAGACCATTTTGTATGCTTAGTATCCATGTATTTTTCCCAATACTCTCTCGAGCACACTCAAGAGCATATCCAGTGGAATGTGACTTTGTTGAAAGGAGTATTAAATCAGGGAAATCGGAAGGTATGTGAGTGAGAGCTTCCGGATAAACTGTGAATTCCTCAATCCCAACTATCTTAAGGCCATTCCTATTTATTTCCTTCACATGCTCTTCTCTACCTATCAATATCACATCTTCACCAACTCTTGACAAAAGGGCTCCAAAAAGGGAGCCTATTGAACCTGCTCCAAGGATGTAAATTTTCATACTATCACCTCAAAAAAGACCCTTGTTTTTAGGACATAGAGAGAAAGTGCAAAAACTACAAGGTAAATTAGCACTTCAAGTTTTTTTCTCTCCATCTTTCCACCGTAATCATTTTAATGCTTAATCCTTAAATATCTTATAGTTATGAAGCTAAAGGTAATACTTGTAGAACCAGAGTACCCAATAAACTTGGGGGCCATTGCAAGGGTCATGAAAAACTTCGGGGTTACCGATCTCATTCTTGTTAATCCAAAAGTTAGCCCAAACAACAAAATAGCTAGGAAGTTTGCAGTTCATGCTGTGGACATTTTAGAAAATGCCAAAATATATGGGAGCCTTGAAGAAGCATTGAATACGATAGATTTAGCTATCGGGACAAGTGGACTTGCTGGAGGTGACTACATCCCAGAAAGAGCTTCCATATCTCCTGAAGAGTTTGCTAAGCGTCTTTCTATCTATGACGGTGAGATAGGGTTAGTCTTTGGAAGAGAAAGTAGGGGATTAGACAATGAAGAGCTTAAAAAGTTAGATTTCACAGTCACCATTCCCACAAGTGAGGAGTATCCAATAATGAATTTAAGTCACGCTGTTGCCGTGATACTTTACGAAGTATACAAACAAAAATTAAAGAATAGCCCAACGGAAGTTAAGGGAAAATTGAGAAAATCAACAAGGCAAGAAAGAGATAGGTTGGTGGAGTTTTGGGCAAAGTTCCTTGACATTCTTGAATATCCAAAAGATTCGGAGAAAAGAAGATTTTATGTTCTAATGTTCAAGCGTTTTTTGGGCAGAGGTTTTATATACGCAAAGGAAGTTCATTCTTTATATGGGCCTTTGAGAAGGGCCATTAAGCTTCTTGAGAGGTGTGAAAATGATATCAATTAAATCCTTCCAAATAGGGGAGAAAGAGATAATAATAGCCATGTTATTTGACAAAAAAATACAGGGTATAACTTTCTCTTTTGATGGGGAACAATTCCTCCAAGAAAGAATAAACACTCTTGTTGGGTACTTAGCCAACAGAGGAGTCAAAGTTAACCTTGAAGAAAGAGATAGTCAATTACCAGCCTTAGTTTACAAGATTCTTATTGGAGAAATCAGAAATGAAGATGGCTTAGAATACCTCAGCTTTGAAGGGACTACTCCTTTTGAGAAGAAAGTTTACGAAACACTTACAAAAAAGGTTAAAAGAGGGGAAGTCATAACATATGGTGAGCTAGCTAAAATGCTTAGGAGCTCACCAAGAGCTATTGGTGGAGCCATGAAAAGGAACCCTTACCCAATAATAGTTCCCTGCCACCGAGTGGTTGCTTCAAATAACATTGGAAATTATACACCAAAAAGAGA
>QMUE01000141.1 GCA_003663535.1 Thermococci archaeon | reverse complement strand
TGAACAAGATGTAGCTACACTTCCAAAAGTAAAGGTCATCTGTCCAAAGTGCGGTAACGATGAGGCCTACTGGTGGGAATTGCAAACAAGGGCCGGAGATGAACCATCAACCATCTTTTACAGGTGTACAAAGTGCGGGTACACATGGAGAGGTTATGAATAATGGTGGAATTTATGGGTGAAGTTGAGTTAGAAGTGCTTAAACGCCTTGTAGAAAAAGCTTTAAAGGAATTAGACGAAGCTTATAAGAGGTTACCTGATGTGAATAATGGAAAAACTTATTTATTGAGAGGTAAAGAAAGAGTTAGGTTGATAGCTAAAATTCTCAATAATATGGAGGGGTGAAGATGCCATTTGAGATAGTTTTTGATGGGGCAAAAGAATTTGCAGACTTGATAGACACAGCAAGCAATTTAATTGATGAAGCTGCGTTCAAAATCGCCGAAGAAGGTATATCAATGAGGGCAATGGACCCTAGCAGAGTGGTTTTACTTGACCTCAATCTTCCCGCTAGTATTTTTAGTAAATATGATCTTGATGGGGAAGAAACGGTAGGAGTTAACATGGATCACTTCAAAAAGGTTCTTAAAAGAGGAAAGGGTAAGGATATCCTTGTTTTGAGGAAAGGTGAGGAGAACTTTCTTGAGATCACTCTAGAAGGCACTGCAAAAAGAACTTTCAGACTCCCATTGATTGAAGTCGAAGAGCTTGAACTCGATCTTCCAGAGCTTCCATTCACAGTGAAAGCAGTCATACTTGGAGAAGTTCTGAAAGAAGCTGTAAAAGATGCTTCTCTTGTGAGTGATAGCATAAAATTCATTGCGAAGGAAAATGAGTTCGTTATGAGGGCTGAAGGGGAAACCCAAGAAGTTGAGATTAAACTCACTCTTGAAGATGAGGGGTTACTTGATTTGAATGTTGAAGAAGAAACCAAAAGTGCATATGGTGTCAGTTACCTTGCTGATATGGCCAAGGGAATTGGAAAAGCGGATGAAGTTGTACTCAGGTTTGGAAATGAAATGCCCCTTCAAATGGATTACCCAATAAGGGATGAAGGAAGACTCACATTCTTGTTGGCTCCTCGTGTTGAGGAGTGATCTTTTAACATCTTTTTAGGTGGTCAGCTTGGATCTAGCAAAACTTAGAGAACTTCTAGAAATGGAACTATCTTCAAATGAGTTAACGAGCCTAGATGAAGAATTCTACGAGGAATTTGATAGCCTAATGAAGGCTTTAAGGATTAAGGCAGAGTCCTCTAAAGAAAGAGGGGAGGAAATTGAGCAGCAGTTATATCTTTCAGAATTAGGCATTGCAGAAAAACTGGCTAGAGAAATCATTAGGGCTAGACTTCATAAAATAGTTGACATGGCCGTGGAAGGTCGTCCATTCAATCTTGTTGGCGATGAAAAGAAAATCTTTTCCATCATAGCAACGTTTATTCACAGAGAGGAAATACCTGTACTTGAGGAAGAGATTCAAGTGGAAGAAACGGAGGAAGCCGTTTTTAAGGCTGATAAAAGAATCTTTACTGCTTATCTTCTGCTTCAAGATGTTCCAAAAATTTTGGATGAGCACCTGAGAGAATACGGTCCATTTAAGGCCGGTGATCTTGCAACCCTTCCCAGGACATTGGGGCATATTCTGACTCAGAGAGAAGCAGCTAGGCGAGTATCAATATCTTATTAGGTGTTTTGCATGTTTAACGTTTGTATGAGGGATTGTTATGATACCTGCTCGATAATAAGTGAACTTAAAGAGGGAGTGTTGAGGGTTAAAGGTAACCCTTCGCACCCGATAACTCGGGGTTTTTTATGTCCCAAGGGAACCCTGCTCTCTAAATGGTTCCACAGCGAGGAAAGATTGAAGACTCCCCTTATTAGGGAGGATTTAAGGGAGGACTTTAAAGAAACCGGATGGGAGGAAGCAATAAATTTTGTTGCAGCTCGTCTAAGTGAAACCATCCAAAAATACGAGAGTGAAAGTGTTCTTGTGTATAACTATGCGGGTGATAGAGGTGTCGTTAATTACGGTTTTCCCCTTCGGCTGTTTCATTATCTCAACGCTTCAATGCTTGATTATGGAATATGTGACAGGGCAGGCCAGGAGGCCCTGAGGGACATTTATGGAACTGCTGTGGGCATGGATCCGGAAGATCTAAAGAATCAAAAGCTCATAGTTTACTGGGGTGTAAACCCTTTCTGGACGAATCTACACGGTTTTATGCTTGCCAGGAGATATGGGCTTGAAAAATGGGTTGTTGACGTGGTGAAAACTGAAACCGCAAAGAAGAGTGAAAAGTTCTTCCGAATAAGGCCCAACACAGATGTACTCTTTGCTTTAGGAGTTGCAAAGGTCATTGTGGAAAGCAACATCTATGATAGGGAATTTGTTGAGAAAAATGTTTACGGGTCTGAGAAGTTTGTTGAATACCTTTCAACCATTGATCTAAATTTTGTGGCTAGAGAGACTGGAATCCAAGGAGAGAAGATTGAAGAATTTGCTTTTGAATACGCTGAGAAAAGAGGAGTTATACACATAGGATACGGCCTTCAGCGATCTTTTATGGGTGGGGAGGCAGTAAGAGCAATTGCAATACTTCCCGCCCTTGTTGGCCATAAATTTGGCTTTATCTATGATATGAAAACCATCGACAAGAGTTATGCCGAGGGGGAGTTCCTCCGGGCAAGGCCTGTTAAAAGAATACCTCAAATAAAGCTTGCGGAGTTCATTGAAAATGGGGATATTAAGTTCCTCTATATCTACAGTGCAAACCCATTGGCATCTCTTCCAAATCAAAACCGTTTGAGAAAGGCAATAATGGAAAATGGTGTCTTTGTAGTGGTTCATGATATATTCCTTACTGACACGGCCCTTTATGCACATGTGGTTTTACCTGCCAGCACATTCTTTGAACGTCTGGATATTGCGGAGTCTTATTATCACCGCTACGTAGCCCTGAATGAGCCAGTAACACGGCTTTGTGGAAAAAGCAACAGTGAAGTAACAAGGTTGCTTGCCAAGGCTTTGGATATAAAAAACCCCTATCTATACGAAAGCGATGAGGATGTCATTAGAAAAATCCTGGAGACAGATGGGTTAAGTTTTGAAGAGCTTAAGGAGAGGGGATTTGTAAAAGTTGAGGAAAAAGAGAGGTTTTATAATACTCCAAGTGAAAAGGTGGAATTTTATTCGCAAAGGGCCGTTGGCAGAGGCTTGCCACCCTTCCCGCAATATAATCCATTGAAGAGAAAAGGTCTTCAGCTGTTAAGCCCCACATGGAAGTTAACCATAACCAGCCAGTATCACAACACATACAATATAATCGATCCTTATCTTCACATTAACCCTCAAGATGCTGATGAAAGGGGGATAAAAGATAATGATGAAGTGGAAGTTTTCAATGAATATGGAAACATAAAAACAAGAGCAAAGGTGTCAGAAGATGTTCCAAGTGGAATTGTGGTCCTCTACAAAGCTTTCTGGCCAAAGCTCCTTGGGTGGAATGTGAACTTCCTCACAACGGATGAAACTGTAGAAAAGTACGGTAATGGCTCGGCCTATCATTCAACTTGGGTAGAGGTTAGAAAGATTTAGTGGCCATATTTGTCCAAAAATGTTTTTATATGGCGCTTTCAACTTTAGAATGGTGAGTAAAATGAGAATTTACAGAAAGGATAAGGAATATCCGGAAGAATATAAAGAGGTTCTTGAAGAACTTAGCACTGTTATCGATCCAATAAGTACAATGAACATTTTAGACGCTGGCCTTTTAGCAGGATTTAACGTTGAGGAGGATAAGCTTGAGCTGTGGCTAGCCGTTGAGAGCAACGCTTACTACAACATGATTGGAGGGGCCGCAATAGCACATTCCAAAATAATAGGTGATATAATGGAGAGATTTGCCCTGCTGACCTCCTCCCCGCCCTGAAGGACGAGGCTTTCACGAGGTAAAGTTTTCAAAGGTTTATATATAATATGAGGAATAACATGCTTGCAAAATTTGAGAAGAAGTGAAGAAGATGAGATTTTTAAACTTTCTTAAGGAAAAGCCCCCGGTAGGCATCAAAGAGTTTCCGCCTGAGGTTAAGAGAGTAGTGGAAGAGCTCAAAAAAGTTAAGGACCCTGAAACGGAGCTCAACATTGTTGAAGAGGGCCTTGTTTATGGGGTAACGGTTGAAGATAAAAAAGCTATGGTGTGGCTGCTTTTAGTTAAATCCACACCAGACTGTCATTTTTGCCAGGCTCTAGCAATGAACGTTCAGAAAAGGATTGTTAGGGACATTATCAACATTTTGAGGGAAAGTGGATTTGGTGTTGTTCAGGTGTATAACGAAATGGGCCTTTTACTTGAAGAGTGGAGGGAGAAAAATGAAGAAAGTACGGCCGTTTAATGATTTTAAGAAAATTGGAGACGGTGAACTACCCCGCCCTAACGGGTGGGGCTTCGTGAGAGTTCATTCAGCATCCCGTTGCCGGTAGCCTCACTCTCACTGGCCGGTTCACGCGGCCACTACCCCCTATCCTCCCGGAATCGGGGGCTACTTTACACCAACCCTTACGGGTTGTCCAGCCTTACGGCTGTTATGAGGTCATTATATTCTGCATCCTCAGAGTATTTAAAGCTTACCCACTCACGACC
>QMUE01000140.1 GCA_003663535.1 Thermococci archaeon | reverse complement strand
TGCATAAGCCACTCTTTTTCCTATAGTACCGTAACCATTAATTCCCACCTTAACTTTCATCTTCCTCACCAGATTATTTTATATGAGTGAAATACTTAAAGATTGCTTTCACTGGAAGTGAGGAATAAGAAATGCAGTAGACCGAAGCACCAAAGTCAAAAAGATTTAAATCCTTTAACATGTATTTGCTATTCTGGTGAACTGTTGTCAACTACCCCTCCCTATCGGAAGGAGCTTGCAGGTGAATCATAATGGTCGAAACCATTCATCCCTGCATTAGGCCGGTTGACGGCAGCCCTGCCAAGGGGAGCCAGCTCCCCAAGGCAACGCTTGGAGCCTCATTCCCACACAACCGTTTCTCCCAGAGAGGGAGTGCCTTATGGAATCGACTCCTTAATAACTTCCCATCAAAGTTCATATATGCTATCGAGGTTTAAAAACTTAACGGAGGTGAGAAGCCCGCTTCCCTCCCCACTCTTACGGATGGGATCTCCAGCGGGCGTGTGAGATGAAATTATCAGAACAAGATAACATGATCTTAGGAATTGGAGGTGGTGTTTTACTGGCCTCTTCTATGAGAATTTTTGTTTCAGGGGCATATGCAAGCGTTGAAAAAACCTTTTTCTATGGGGTCATGTTTCCATCAGCTCTTGGAATAATCTTATTTTTGATTGCTTCCTTCCTTGTTGGTAAGATGCAGCGAAAGACAGGCGCAATTATAATAACTGCTTATGCAATAGCTTCTTTAATAACTGATGCCACGGAGTATACTCACTTAATAGCAGCCTTTGCATTGCCAGTAGCTCTATCTCTCGTAAAAGAGGTTAAAGTAAAGTACATTATTCTCGGGCTTGTGATGGACTTAATGCTCAAGGTGCTTGCAGTTGGAGGAGAACCAATTGATTTTATTTATACAAGGATTTTGCTTGTGATTTGTATTTTAGGGGCTTCATATGTGTTATGGAAAGGGAAAGGCCAATTAAAAAGCCCTGGATTTGGTCTTTATGCTTTTGCTGCCTTGCTCAACTTGGGTTTTATCTACCCAAACGCAATAATGCGCTATTCAGGATTTGAAACATATTATTTGCTTCATTTTGTGGGATACTCATTTGTAGTGGCCCTGGCCATTCTTGTTTCACCATATCTAGCAGGCAATAAATTTACCCCTCTATTATTGATTGCTGGTGTGTTTGCTCTCTTTGTTCCACCATTTGGCATTGTAGGAATTCCCATTGCACTCACTTCAGCTCTTGCATTGCTCGAAAGTGTGAAAAAAGGCCGTTTTGGAGTTATTGGTGCCCTATATTTCGTAACTGTCTCAGTACTTGCCATTGGAGCTTATGTGGGGAGAGACATAGGAATCCCCTTTATGGAAGATCATCTAGAAGTTTTAATACTCTCCAGTACAGTGGTCTATATTCTGTCTTCTAGGCCTTTGGTTGTTGAGCGGCCCAACATGAGAGAGATAGGAGTTCCAATAGCTGGCATGATAATTGCTTCTCTCGTTGTAGTTTCCGCTTTTCACGTTAGTCCAGTAGACGTAGAAACCAAAGATGAAATCATAGTGTGGACTTATAACATTCACCAAGGCTTTGCCCCATATAAAGGGGCCTTCAATGGAAACGAGCTGGTAAAACTTCTAAAAACCTACAGTCCAGATGTTATGGCAAGTCAGGAAGTAGTTGGCGGCATGATAGGAAATGGTTACCAAGATATTCCTGTTCTTTTGTCAGCATATTTTGGGTATTATTATGAATATAGCCCTGCTGTTGAAGGTACTTATGGAGTCGCAACATTTTCTAGGTGGCCACTAGAGTCCATAGAAGAAAGGAACCTTAAAAGCGTTGGGCAGGCAAGACCAGCTCAAAAAATCAAGGTGTTGAGTAATGGATTAGTTCTCATAAACGTCCACATGGGCCTCTATCCAGAAGAAAGAGCCTTACAGGCAGAAGAGCTTTTAGAAATGGCACTAAAAGATCCAGCGGCTGAAATAATCCTAGGTGATACAAATGCGGAACTGCATGAAAAAGCGATAGAACTACTTCTTACGGAGTATTATGATGCATTCCCAGAAAGACCTCCCTACACTTTCAACTGGGGCAATGTGGATATAGAAAATATTGACTACATCATCATAAAGAGGGGAAGTGCTTTAAAGGTTAAGGATTATGGATGGCTCTTAGATGTGGAAGTCTCAGATCACCGGCCAATTTACGTTTTAATACCAAAAGAATAAAATAAAAAATAATATCAGTTCATGCCGAGGAGTAGCTCATAAATATTTTCGACTTTTCCTTTTATATCACTCTCTCTAACAAATTGCAAGGTTATCGTTGAGAATACAAAGAATCTGACCCCTTACTAGCCCTGAAGAGCAAGGATTTCAAGAAATAAGTTATTATTCTTTTGGCTGTTTGGAGTACAACTTATAACTTAGAACTTATAATTCTCAAGATTTATAACTTCTAACTACCTTAGGGCTACCATGTCCGTAATAAGTATTGCAAATCAAAAAGGTGGAGTAGGAAAGAGCACTACTGCAATAAACTTATCAGCAGCATTGGCGCTAAAAGGAAAAAACATCCTTCTTGTGGACATGGACCCGCAAGGAGCCACTACAATTGGCCTTGGCCTCAGAGGAGCAACACCAACCATTTACAATGTGATAATAGATGAAGCAGAGATAGAAGAAGTGATCATGGAGACCTCCATAGATGGTCTTCATCTAATTCCGAGTAACATAGCATTAAGTGGTGCTGAAATCGAGCTGAGTAGTCAAATAGGAAGAGAATACATACTTAGAAATAAGCTTGCAAAGCTTAAGAGGGATTACGATTACATTATTATTGACACGCCTCCTTCTCTTGGAGTGCTTACTATGAACTCATTAGTAGCAAGTAATGAAGTGATTATCCCAATACAAGCAGAATACTATGCTCTTGAAGGGATTGCTCTGCTTTTAAAAGCAATAAGGTTGGTGAGGGATAGACTTGGCATCCCACTTGAAATTAAAGGCTTTTTAATCACAATGTTCGACAAAAGAACCAATCTTTCCAAGGAAGTTAGAGAGGAAGTAAAGAGAACATTTGGAGAAAAGGTCTTCAAGACAATGATACCGAGAAACGTTAGGCTTGCAGAGGCTCCCTCCTATGGAAGACCAATATTCCTTTATGCTCCTGATAGTAGGGGTGCCAAAGCATATATGAAGCTGGCCAAGGAGGTCGATGGAAAATGAAGAAAAAAGCCCTTGGAAGAGGTTTAGAAGCCCTTATTTCGGAGCCACTCCCAATTGAAGAAAAACCAAAAGAAAAGTCAAAAGGAGAACTTAACGAAGAAGTATTAATGTTAAGTATCCATGAGGCCCTAAAGAATCCAAGAATAACATTATGGTCACCAGAAGCAGCTGCAGTCCTTAGATATCTAAGAAAAACCATCCCAGAATTTAGTATTTCAAATGAAGCGAGTAAGCTTTTAGAAAAAGCAATAAAGGAGAAATATCCAGAGGTATGGAGTTCTATTAAAAAGCGGATGAAAAAGGTTGAATAACTTCTACCTTTTAACTTTTAAGTTATAACTACTATTTTTGGCAAGAAACGATCTCGATCCATGCCAAGAGGTCAACTCTCCACGGCCCGGAAGAAGTCACTCTTGGTTCTTGAAAGTAGAATTTCACCCTACACTCTCCTTTAAAGCATGAAGGATATCTTCTGTTCCAATGAACTCAACAATTCAAAATTAAATTAAGCAAAGCTCAAAAGAAAATTCTTTCTCTTTATTGAAGCACCTTCTTGAGCCATTCTGGTCTTTTATAATCCGATGTAACCTCAAATTTGGCATTAAATTCCCTTGTCGAGGTGATATTTTCTGCAAGTAGTTTAAATATTTCTATTCCCTTAATTTCCCCTTTTATAGGAAGATTGCCCTTGACCCAAAGTCTCATAAAGCCTTTTGTTATAGTGGTATATTTTATACTCTCATAGTAGGCCACCTCAGCTGCACTGATATTTTCAGGTATTGGCATCTCATATATTTTAGTGAAGTTAAACGCGACCAGATAAATTCCATCTCCCTTTGTAGTTTCAAAGCTTGTAACATTGTTGAGCGCTTCTCGGATATAATAAAGCGGGTTACTCCTCAAATCTGCTCCTTTGAGAATTTCATACCTTAGATCCTCCACCGTTTTGATATTTGGCTGGAGATGATCCTTGAGTTTCTCGAAATATCCCTGAATTGTCATGTTTGCCGTCTCACTATCAATAATTTTGTTATTTCTCTCTGTTACGTAGGAGAAGTACAGAAAATCTTCAATAATTGTTTCATTGATGTAAATCACATCCCCATTACTATATATTATTTTTCCTTCCCAGAATGCTTCAGCCCTGTCATAATTAAAACCACCTCTGTAATACATACTACTATTCCCATAAGGGGATTTTAGGTGGTATTCCAGTGAATACATATACTTATCAACATCCTCAATCTCATTGGCAAGATTTTGGGGATTGGTTCCTTCTGAATACACGCAGAAAAACTAGCCATAATTATGAGAATCAAACTTAGAGCAAAAGTCCTCTCCAAGCTTCTCACCAAAGTAAATTATGACAACTAATACTTATAGTTTTCGGTTGAAAAATTAGAAAATTTGAAAATCATTTAGTAATTTTAGTTACCCACTCTGGGGGTTGGTATTCATACATTATTTC
>QMUE01000139.1 GCA_003663535.1 Thermococci archaeon | reverse complement strand
GTCCATTTTAAAGTCTGAAAAGTTAGTGTTATACGGATGAGCTTGATGCCACCAGCAGTACTTCCTGCACCCCCACCAACAACCATGAGGAATCCTATAAGAAGCTTTGCAAGTTCGGGATATTTACTCAAATTAGTAATGGAAAATCCAGTACAAGTAACTGCAGAGGTTGCGTGAAAGATCGCCTCTCTAAAGGACTGTGCTATTGTAAGACCGGCTTGAGTAGTTAGTGCATATCCTATTAGTGCCACAGCGGGAGTCAAAAAGAAGAACATATATTTGACTTGGATGTCTCTAAAAAATGGCACCAGAGACTTTTCCTTGAACATTTTATAATGAACCGTGAAGTTAGTGGCACCCATTATCATTAGAAATATTGTTATGGCCTCTATGCTCAAACTGTTAAAGAATCCAACACTTAAGTCGTGGGAGCTCATACCACCGGTCCCAACGCCTACCATTGAGTGGATTGCAGCATCAAAGAGGCCCATACCGTTTGTGTAATAAAGGTAAATTCCGAGAAGCGTGAGAACTGTATAAATCTGGAATATTATTTTAGAGGTGTTGGCTAAGTTTGGGAGAATCCTCTCGGTTCTTGCCTCTGCTTTGTAAAGTCTTGCAGCAGCGACTCCTGGACGGATCAAAATAGTTAACGCAACTAAAACAATACCAATTCCTCCAAGCCACTGCATCCAGGCTCTCCAGAAAAGTATTATGTGTGGGTAACTCTCTAAATTACGCATCATTGTTAGGCCTGTTCCGGTCCAAGCAGACATGCTTTCAAAATAAGAGTCTATGAAACTCATACCAGCAATTCTCATAAATGGAACCACACTCACAAATGACGCAAAGAGCCAGACAAATGCAGCTGAAATCATTGCTTGCCTTAGATTAACGTCCTCTACGTGTTCTGAATGCCTTGCAAGCCATGCTCCACCTATGATACATGCAATCCCTGGGAAAACGAAGTAATAAACATATTTCATCTCCTCTATATAAACCCATGTAATTAGGATTGGAATCAGGTAAGCAACCCCAATACCTTGAAGAAGCGCACCGATTAAATTTCTTATTACAAAAATATCATCTGCAATGTTGATGTATTTTCTGACTTCTAACATTGGGTCACCACATAGTTTAAGGAGAAAAGGGCATTAAAAAATTTTCGAGACAAATAGGGGGAAGTCTTTTTAAAAATCCACTTAAAATTAAGTTAGGTGGTGGCAGTGGAAGAAAAAATTGAAAAATTACTCAAGGCTGGAAAGATCGCCAAAGAGATTAAAAAAGAAGTTTTGCATTTAATAAAACCCGGAGCTTCTCTTTATGAAATCGCAGAATTTGTAGAAAAAAGAACAATTGAACTTGGGGGCAAACCTGCTTTTCCATGTAATCTCTCTATCAATGAGATTGCAGCCCATTACACTCCTTATAATGGAGATAAGGCTGTCTTAAAGGAAGGAGACTATTTGAAGGTTGATTTGGGGGTTCATGTAGATGGTTATATAGCTGACACGGCCTTTACAGTAAGGGTTGGAATGGAGGGAGATGATCTTATTGAGGCCTCAAAAGAAGCATTGGAAAATGCAATAACCGTTATAAAAGCGGGAGTAAAAATAAATGAAATTGGAAAGGTTATTGAAGAGACAATAAGGGGCCATGGGTTTAATCCAATAGTGAATCTTAGCGGCCATGTTATAGAAAGGTACAAACTGCACACTGGGATCTCAATTCCAAACATCTACAGGCCCCATGATAATTACGAGCTCAAAGAGGGGGATATTGTGGCTATAGAACCCTTCGCAACTACCGGAGCGGGGCAGGTTATAGAGACGCCACCTACTTTAATATATATGTATATTAGGGATAGGCCTGTGAGGCTTCCCCAAGCTAGGGCTCTTTTAAGTTATGTTAAGAAGAACTTCTCAACACTTCCATTTGCCTATCGCTGGGTGCAAAACCTTATGCCAGAAGTGCAACTTAAGCTAGCATTAATCCAGCTTGAAAAAGCCGGTGCTTTTTATGGATATCCAATTTTAAAAGAGATAAGGGGAGGACTTGTTTCCCAAGCTGAGCATACGGTAATAGTGGAGAAAGATGGAGTTTTGGTAACTACTTAACTACCTTTTAAATTATTTATAGGTAAATAGGTAAAGATGGTACTGTCAGGATAACTTTGGCATCACTCCTTAAACTAATATAACCTTATTGATTATATCCTTTCTTGACTCATCCCGAGTCCTTTCTTTCAAGTGCCCTTCGGAACCAATAACATTTATAATGTGAAGATAGTAATACTGCATTGGTGATTGTAATGGTAACTGTGACAAGGAAGTACCAAGTTACTATTCCCAAGGAAGTGAGGGAGGCTCTTGGAATAAAAGCTGGAGATGAGATTGTGTTTGTTAAAACAAAGGATGAGTATGTGATTAAACGTCTCGAAGACTTTGTTAGAGAGATGGCGGATCTTGCAAAGGATATTGACGAGACTGTAGATGAAATGAGAGAGGGACTAAGCAAAATGTTTAGGGAGGCTCATGAATGAAAGTTGTTCTTGATACAAATGTTTTCCACAACTGGAAGTTTTTACTTTGGCTCAAGGATTCACCGTACTCTCCAGTGACAAGTGCAGTAGTTTATGCTGAGTACCTTTATCACCAGTCTAAAAAACTTGGGAGTGTTGAAGAGGGAAAGAGTGCTGTTGAGGCATTATTCCATAGTATCAGGATTGAGGTTGTAGGATTTGACAGGGAATGCGCAGTGGAAACGGTGAAGGCAGTTTGGGGTGGGGGGGACTTTGGAAAAAATGCAAGGGGTTATATGATTGGAGTATTAGCAGTGAAGCTCAATGCTCCGTTGGTAACATACAATAAAAAGCACTTTGAGTGGTACGATGAAGTGTATACTCCAGAAGAGTTTATAAAACTCGCAAAGTAGTCAAAAGACATGAGTTTTTCTTTTCGAGAGATATACCCAAACAAAATGACAATGTAACGAGGAGCAAGACCTTGAGTGGGAACTAGCATCCCGCATGGGGGACACACTTTACTTATCAAGTGAATGTGGTGTTTGAAAAGCATTGAGTTGAGCATCACACCCTAACCTTCCAAACATCTCACCATCACCAATTAACAATAAAGTGGTCAACATACAAACCAATAACAGTCAAAAATGAACAAGAAATCTGAATTATTCCAGGGGGTTAATGTTTACTTTAACGGTAAATGAGGCCTTTTTGGCCTTCTTTTCTATTGGAATTTTAAATTTAACCCACACTTATCCTGACAGTACCGAAAAGATTTAAAGTGAATTTTTTGATATTTGAATGTATGCGTACTTCCTCAGGACGTGGTATAATGCCAGAGATTGAAGAGTTTTATAGACTGCTTGACAGTTTGAAGTGGGGAGAAACAGTACTCTTAGAGCATAATTCACTCACTTCTCCAGCTCAAGGACTTTATTACATCATAAAATGGGCCATGGAGAGAAATTACCCAGTAGTTGTAGATGACTTCTTGGATACTCTTTACCTTTATGCCACGCACATGAAGCTTGCAGGGTTTAACACGAGTATTTTAAACAATGTGAAAGTCATTAAACTGGGAGGGAAGTTAAAAGTTGGGGACATAGTAACAAGGCTTCCCGTAAATGAACCAGAAGTTTATGAAAAGAAGTATGCTGAAGTCACGGACTCGCTCTTCAAACAAGGAAAAGTGATTACCCCTGTGTTGGGCTTTGAGAGGTTATTGGTGCTTGCTAACTCAAACCAGGAGATTCTAATGGAATTAAATGGTGTATTGGAATATGTTGGAAATGAAAAAAGGATCGCTTTTTATATCATTAACGAAGAGGTAATTGAAAAAAGCAATCCTTACATCGAATTCTTGCTGAGGGAGATGGCTACTACAGTAATAAAAATGAATAAAAAGGAATCTGGGACTGTTCTTAGCATATTAAAGTCAGCAAATAACGAGCTTGATGGAAAAGAAATGACCTTCTTATGATTTTTACTCTTTCCTCGGTGTTGGCGCCGGGGCGGGGATTTGAACCCCGGCGGGACAAAGCCCAGTGGATCTCGAGTCCACCGCCTTCCCTGGCTAGGCTACCCCGGCGCTCGAAGTATACTATCAAAGAGGGCCTTATAAACATTGCTCACAAGAATAGAAACACCAAATAGAAAAAAGAATATAAAGTGGAAAATCACTTCTTCTCGTCGCATGAAGCTAATCCATAAATAAGTAGGAGTGGAAAGTCTTCTAACCCGATTTTTCCCTCAATTAACTTTTTTCCGATGAGCTCTCTAAGATCCACCACACATATTACCTCCGGCCACGAGAAAAGCTGTGGATTTATAAATTTTCGGGAATCAAAATAGATTCCAATGTCCGGATGATGGATAAGAGAAATATATACAAAAGTACGCTAAATAATAAAAATGAAAAGCCCTTAAGATCAGCAAACTCTAGGTACTGGATCTCCAACAGGTGACTCTAAGAATCTCTTTCCACCGATACCCGTCTCAAGAAGAACCTTTCCAATATATTGGTTGGTTACTTCCCCTATTATGGCCGCTTCCCTTCCAAGTTTGGTCTTTCTCATAGCCTCCAGGGCATCCTCAGCAAACTCTCTCTCAACTATCATTACAACCTTCCCTTCATTTGCCACTTCATAGGGGTTTATGCCGAGCATATCACTTGCAGCCCTTACTTC
>QMUE01000138.1 GCA_003663535.1 Thermococci archaeon | reverse complement strand
TTTACTGTGTGCTGCAGAGGGTTCGAGTCTTATTCTTGCTGTTCCAAGGGGAACAGTTGGGTAAACTATAGCTTGAGCGAAGATGTTGTATTCTTCATAGAGTCTCTTACTGAACTCCTGTGCCCGCTTCTCTTCATACAGCATTACTGGAGTAATTGGGTGCTTGGTGTTGCCAAGATCGTAGCCGAGATTTCTAAGGGCATCCTGCAGGAACTTAGTGTTGTCCCATAACTTCTTAACTAGCTCATCGCTGTGTTGGAGTATTTCAACAGAGGCTATTGCGGCTGCAACATCAGGTGGATTCAAGGCGGAGGAGAACAAGAACGGCCTTCCTCTTTGTCTTAGATAGTCTATAGCTTCCTCAGGACCAGCTACATATCCACCAATGACACCAAAAGCTTTGCTTAGTGTTCCCATCTCAAAATCAACTCTGTCATGGAGGTTGAAGTGATCAACTATTCCCCTCCCGCTGTCACCAAGAACACCTTCACCGTGAGCATCATCCACATAGATCATCGCATCATACTGCTCTGCCAATTCGGCTATCTCCGGTAGCGGAGCTAAGTCACCATCCATGCTGAATACTCCGTCAGTGACTATAAGCTTCTTTTTCTTGTCTTTAACTTCTTCGAGTCTCTTTTTGAGGTCTTCCATGTCAAGGTGTTTGTAGATAACTTTTTCAGCACCGCTAAGGCGCATACCATCGATAATACTTGCGTGATTGAGTTCTTCACTCACGAAAACTCCATCTTCGCCTTTCTTGATCAACGCACTTAGTGCACCAAGGTTTGCATTGTAACCGCTTTGGAAGAGAATGGCTGCTTCTCTCTTCTTAAATTTAGCCAATTTTTCCTCAAGCTCCACGTGAAGTTCCATAGTCCCGGCGATAGTTCTAACGGCCCCTGCGCCAACACCATAATCAAGAATGGCCCTTATTGCTGCTTCTTTAATTTTTGGGTGTGCAGCAAGGCCAAGATAGTTGTTAGAACACATGTTGAGAACTCTCTTCCCATCAACAACAACCCAGGGGCCTTGAGAGCTTTGTAGTACTCTAATACTTACGTAGAGGCCTTTTTCTTTAAGCTCATTAAGTTCTTCAGTAATCCACTCAAGCTTTGCCATAGGCACCACCAAGTAGAATATTCATGTTTCATGCCTATAAAAGTTTTTCATACTGGAATCCTCAATGGAATCGGAAATTGTGTGAACTACCCCGGCCTTACGGATGGGGCTTCGTGAGAGTTCATTCAGCATCCCGTTGCCAGTAGCCTCACTCTCACAGGCCGGTTCACGCGACCACTTCCCCCTATCCTCCCGGAATCGGGGGCTACTTTACACCAGCCCTTACGGGCTGTCCAGCCTTACGGCTGTTATGAGGTTATTATATCCTGCATCCTCAGAGTATTTAAACCTTACCCACCCCCTCCCCTCGCATATCCCCTCCCTTTCGGAAGGGGTCTTGCAAGCAACAGAAAGATAAAATGAGCAAAGAAAATTTAGTAAATGGAATTTTTCCTAGAGTTGCATTGGAACATTGAACAATGTGTGGAGTTAAAATTACATCTTTTCTTTATTATAGTCTTATTAGAACCTTGGCTCACACACAGGGCGACAAACTGGCTCAGCGTGATATCTTCTATTCAGCGGAGTCTTATACTAGCCCTCGCAGTAATCACACATATCAAATTTAACATATCCTCTCAAGCTGTGTTTGTGAGCGATTCTATAGATGAGGGGTCTGAAGCCAACCCCTTGGACAATTCCCTCAACATAAATGGGATAAGTCTTCACTACCCTCACCTATCCCAAAATCGAAAAAAAAGGGCATTTATACCTTTTCAAAACCAAAAGTTAAAAACTAATGAAGAGTTTTTAATCCAAGGTTGGCACTGTTTATTTGAAGTTTTGGGATTGAGAATCAGAAAAAGATAAAAGAAAAGCTGACCTCCTTCCCGTTCTGAAGGACGAGGCTTTCACATAGTAACTCTGAAATCATCAAAAAAGACTGGCAATATTCTTAAATCACTTAGGAGGCGATACTCAACTTATTCTAACCCTATCAACGGGTCATGTTTCTCCGATTTTTTTAAGCATGATTTCAAACTCTCTCTTGCTTATGTTCTCTTCTAACCTCTTTAGGTAAATTCTAATGATTTCACTTGTAGATACTTCCTTTACTATTACTCCATCTCTTTTTTTGAGTATTCTAGAGTTTCCTCTTGTGATTATCCATACTTGTTTCTCACAAGAAGATACATCAAGAATTATGGTTTTGTATGTTAAAGTACCTCTTTTTAGTAGATTGCAATAGTTCTCTATCTGAATTTTTTTGGATTTTTCGAATGCATTTTCTAATGTTGCATCATATATGACAGCTAGGTTGCCAAATCTAAAAAAGCCATCTGGATGGCCTCTTTGTTTTTCGTACCTAAATATCTGGTGAATTCCCAATAATTTGAGTAGCATGAACACATACTTTTCGAATTCATTATAGTCACTAGTTGTATTCAAGATGTAAAAGAATGGTGGATAATAAATTGCTTCAAACCATAACCTGTCTTCAATTTCTTCAGCATACCAACCCTCTTTATATTTTCTGTACTTTTTTGGTATGAGAATTTCATTATTAATTTTAATCCTGAACTTGAAGTTGATTCTACCCTTTTCGTCCTTTTTATCTCTGATATCATAAATATATCCTTCCCAAGCTTTTTCTAGCTTTTTAGTTTGCTTGTTTATCTTTATAAAAATTGTAGGGGTGAAATTCCTAATTTTCTCTTTTTCTACGTGAACCATGTTTTCTGGATAATAGGATTCATCGATTTTATCCCAATGATCATCCAAATGGGTTATCATCACATACCTTAACTTCATGGCTCTCCCGCTCCACACCCTCTCTATTTTTACTTCTCTTTATCGTTTAAGTATTTTTGCAATCCATGTCTCCCTTAGATTTCTGGGAGAATATGAAAGATTTGGATACTTTTATTTAGTCTGAAGTTTTGAGGACAAGAAGCCCAGAAAAAGATAAAAGGAAAGGTAAGATATTTCAAAGGGTGTAATACCCATGTACATTATAATAGTTTATGATGTGAATGTTTCTCGAGTGAATAAGGTAAAGAAGTTTTTGAGACAACACTTAGTTTGGATTCAAAATAGCGTTTTTGAAGGTGAGGTAACTTTAGCAGAATATGAAAGAATTAAAAATGGAATTAAAGAGTTAATAGATGAGAGTGAGGATTCAATTGTAATCTATAAACTAAGGTCAAGCCCAAAAAGAGACATTATAGGGGTAGAGAAGAATCCATTGGATGACATACTCTAAGGAGGCTCTTAGATGGAAATTAATATGATAATTGGTATCTCTATAATCATGGGGACATATATTACTATGGTATATCTTGTATTAAAATCAAAAAAGACTATTGAGAAACTGGCTCGAGAGAAAATTAGAGAAAGAAGGTCCCGTCATGTAAAGAAGGTGAAAGCGACAAGGAAAGTTCATCATATCTCCAATATAAAAAGGAGGCCGAGATAATGGAAGAGAAAGTAAGTCTATCAAGAGGGCTATCCCTGTGTCATCTTATGATGATGGGAATGGGAATGATGATTGGAGCGGGAGTTTTTGTTGCAACTGGAATTTCCATAGGGTTCGCTGGTTCTGGAGGAATTCTTGTTGCATTTGCACTGAATGGTCTTATTGCACTTTTTTCTGCAATGTCTTTTGCTGAGCTTGCCTCGGCTTTGCCCACGGCAGGTGGAGCTTACACTTACATAGATGAAGCTTTCAAAGGCCTTGTTGGCTTTCTTTCGGGTTGGATAAACTGGTTTGCATTGATAGTAGCTGGAAGTTTATATGCAATGACGTTTGCCACTTACACTATCTTCCTTCTTAAGGAAACTCCACTCTTCTCTTTTTTCCATATTGCTCCATCTACAGCGGAAGAGATTCTCGTTATTGCTGTTGCATTATTCTTTATAGCTATTAACTACAAAGGAGTTTCTGAAACAGGAGACGTGGAAAATATAATAACTATTGGTCAGATGTCAACTCTATTGTTTATAGGAATCTTTGCCATCTTCTTTACACTCTTGCATCCAGAGAGGCTTTCTCATTTCTCTGAATTCATCCCAAACGGATGGGGCAAAGTTTTGATGGCAATGGGATTTACATATGTGGGATTTGAAGGTTATGAGGTTATAGCCCATGCCGGAGAAGAGGCCATAAATCCCAAAGAGACAATCCCAAAGGCGATTTTATACTCCGTGGTTGCAGTCACTACCACATATCTTCTCTTTGCATTTGCAGCAGTTGTGGGCATTAATGCGGATTCACTTCACATCTCAGAAACTTTTGCTGCCTTAGGCCCAATTGGGATGGGGCAGGCAATAAAAGACCTCATGCCATATGGAGGACTTTTGGTGACTTTAGCTGCGATATTCTCATCGACTTCAGCTTTAAATGCTACGATATACTCTTCAACTCGAGTGGCTTTTGCGATGAGTAGAGACCGAAAGCTACCTTCAATCCTATCTCGTATCCATGGAACTAGAAGAGTACCTCACTATGCTCTTTTTGTATCTTCAATAATTCTTTTAGGGGTAACAGTTATGCTTCCAATTAAAGATGTTGCGGCGAGTGCTGATATAGTCTTTCTCTTGATATTCCTATTCGTAAATGCAGCGGCAATAAAGATACGAGTGGAAAGAGGAGATGAGTTGGACTACAGTTTTTTGATGCCATACTTCCCTTACATTCCGCTCTTTGCCATCTT
>QMUE01000137.1 GCA_003663535.1 Thermococci archaeon | reverse complement strand
GTTTGGGAAATAGAAGAATAAGTATAAGCAGAATTAAAGCTGACTTCCTTCTTGCGGATTTTTTATTTTTAACAATGGGCATGCTTCCACACACTCCCTACAGTGAATACACCTCTCCCAATCAACCTCTATCTTTCTTGTATTGGAGTTTATTCTTAAAGCATTTTCTGGGCACCTTCCAACACACACACCACACCCTACACATTCATAGGCCCTTTTTATCAGGTAGTAGGCCTGTATGGCCTCATTTTCATCACTTGCCCTCACTTCATTTTCCGTGAATATTATATTGCTCGCCTTAAGGAAGTTCTCTCCTTCAAAAACTGGGCCAAGTATCGGGGCCACTTCCTTCATCCTGTTAAGAATAATTTTTGTGTTTATTTTAAGGACAAATTCCTCATTTTCTTTTTTGAGAGTATACCGTATTGGTTCCCAGACCCTTTTTTCAGGAATTTTGATCCCAAGTTCTCTCGCTACAGCCTTTTGTCCCTTAGTAAGTTCCCTCCATCTCCAGAAACCATGTTCTATCCATGCTTCAGGCATTCCAAAGCGTTTTCTCCATTTCCTCAGTTCATTTTCCCACTTTTTCCAAAGTTCTGGCTTTTCCTCTTTTAAAGTCTGAAATTCTGCTAAAGATGAACTTGGGCACATGAAACAACCAATTCTATCAAGTCTGTTTTCATATAAGGGGTTATACTTTAAACCGCGGGAAAATATGTAAAGCCATACCTCAAGAGCATTCCAATGGAAGATAGGAGATGCTCCAATTTCATTCGGCACCCATGGATTCCTCCAAACTCTGGGTTGTTTATACCGGTGTATACTTTCATATTTCCTCTGACCCACAAACATTAGAACTCCATTAGGATAATACTTCTTTATCGCCAGGGTAATCGGTCCAAGTTTTGTAACTTTGCAACACCACCGATAATCTCTCCCTGGAGGAGAAAAAACACTTAAAGCAGTCCAAAAAGCATCTTTTGCGTCTGCAATGATGAATTTTATATTCTTCTCCCTTAAGTTCTCTTTCACCGTATCTACGTACTCAAGCGTCTCTGGGAATTCTATACCTGTATTATTAAAGAAAACGAAGAAGTTTTCCCCAAATTCTTCGAGCATGAGCCCTAAGACCGCTAGACTGTCTTTCCCACCACTAAAAGCCACTCCTACCGGCCTGTTTATATTTTCGGAAGTTTTTCGCATAAATCTCTTGGCTTCATTAACTTTTTCTTCCAGAGCAGATTTGTTAGCCTTTATCACGTCCTCCATCTTTGCCTTTCTGCCTTCTCTATAAGTAACCACCTTTTGATGACGTGTCTTTATTCCTGTACCTCTTTCATTCTTATCAATTAACTTCTCCCAGTCTTTCTTTGCTATCCCTGTGGCAATAACCTCCCCATCTTCGCTAACCACTACTACATCGTCACCAACTTTAATACTGGCCTCTGCCTCAATAATCCCAACCGGGAGGACATTTGCTCCATTTTTTATGGGCTCTTTTGCACCCTTATCCACTATAACCCATTTTTTCATTTCTCTTCCAAAATGCCTCCAAAGGGCAATTGCTCCCTCAACCTTGAGGCCTGGCTTCCATTTAAGTTTTATAGGATCAAAACGAAGCCATCCAAAAATATACCCATCCAAAATAATCTCATACACATCGTCTTCTCCTGGAATCTTATTTAGAAGAACTATCTTCCCATCAATTATCTCTCCTACATCAACCCTGTAATGCCTATTAAATTCTCGTTTAATAAAATCTAAATCTTTCTTAAATGCAAATCGAACGTCTGCTGGCGGAGTAAGATTTAACCTAAAGCCCTTTCCATGAATATCACACTTCTCACTTATTAACGGAACATTGCACTCCTCACACCAGTAAATGTGAGCTTTACCAAGAAATACAGGACCTTTTCTCATCCTCTCACCTAACGGGAGAAACAAAGCAGAGTTTATAACTGCTTTGGTTGGGTTTTCTACATTTCAAAATTATAACGAAAAATAACCAACAGGCGAAACTTATGGATAGAAAGTTCATTAAAAGTCCAACAGCTCTCTCCCACAACATACTTCTAATCTTAGAATAAGACCAAAAACTTTATAAGCGCATCACAATCTCTAACTTATCGAGGGCCGGTAGCTCAGCCTGGTTAGAGCACCGGGCTTTTAACCCGGTGGTCGCGGGTTCGAATCCCGTCCGGCCCGCCACCTCACAACTTTTCTAAAAATCGAAAGAGCTTAAAGTCTTGAGCACTAATTATTTCTGGGGTGATAATATGACAGATGTTTTTGAATTAGCTAAAAAATATCATAGTGAATTAGAGATAAAAGAGCCAAGCTTTGCCACTCTCGCAGCTGAGCTTTTTGGAGATTTAGGCCTTAGCGTGATGAATCACTTACGAGGAGAGAGTTACTCGTTAAAGGGAACTAGATTCTTGGATTATGAAAAAAGCCTTGTGCTGGAAATAGTAAAAGAGGATAAAAACTATGAGATTCTCCTAAGAAGACTCTAATAGCTAACTTCGTAATCGAATATTATTTCTTCCTTTTCCCCTGGATTAATTGTTATCTTGAATTCTACATAGTTTGCTGTTTCGTTTATAGGGCTTATTGAGCTTTCTAGTATTTTTCCACGCCACTTGTAATGTCTCACAATTACCTCTTTACTCTCCTCTCCAAAATTCTCCACTGTAACTCTAATCTTATAGTATCCATAGTGGTCATCATGTCTTTCTTCCAGAACCTCCGTGATCCCTTTCAAGTCAGTATCCCTACCAAGTTTGAGTCTTAGTGTATCTCCTTTCGCTGTATGATCTATCATTTGCTCGCCAATTAGAACGTTTTTATCTTCCATCTCTTTGTAAATTTCCACAATACCTTTTGGAAGAACATCATTTGTCTTCAGAGAAATTATTTCGTAGATGTCTTGGGCTCCACCGTATGGGTAGCTCTCATAGAGATACTCCCTAGTAAAGTCAGTCTTTTGGTAAATGTACGGAATCATCTTCGTTTCAAATGCCCCTATATCTACTGTGCCAAGCTTGTAGAGATAGAAGGCCTCTATTTTTGTCTGCTGAATTGGCTCTTCTGGAACTTCCTTTCCTGCCGTTGACTCGGCTACATAATATTTGTCGAAGATTACTCGAAGAGGTTGATAAAACTGGACATCTCCTGAAACCAAGAGGACTTCCGTATTTTCAAATGTTTTGTTTGTAGGATTGTTAATTAAAATATACCCATAAAACTCCGCATTATCACTTAAATACAACTTGTACCTTGAATTCCATCCTATCCCTTTAACCCTGTAAATAAGTTTGAAGAAATATTTGCCATCTTCATCCGCATTTATCAAAGCATAGGTGTTTGATATACTCTCCTCTCCCAGAGTGGCTGTTTTTATATATGCAATCTCTGCAGGTTCTATGAGGTAGTATGCGTTTCCCTGGATGGCCACTTTTCCGTCTTGATACCCCAAGAATTTTCCACTTATAGTCTCACCACTTTTGAGTTTTATTGTTACTTCTTTCCCAATGTTTGCCTCTATAAGATCCTTGCCCGTAACTTCCTTGTTTATGATTCCTAAAACCTTGACCTTTTCGTCTAAGGGCTTTAACGTTATTTCGCCAATATCAAGGCCTTCTAAAACGTCTAATGGCACTTCATTTATTCCTTGCTCTAATTCAAGCTGGAGGGTTCTCTCCACTACTCCAATTTTCGCAGAGTCGTAGAGAGCAATACTTGCTTGATCTTCCTCCGCTTGTGTTTGATGGAAAATCACCATAGCCAGAAGAACAAAACTCGCCAAAATTCCTCCAATAATTTTCCGTTTCATATTTTTCACCATTTATATATTGGTGCCCGTTCTATTTATACCAATCGACAGCTTCAACCTGATTCGAAATGGAAAGACTTTTAATATTGTCAACATAACTGAAACTGTCATCATTATAATCGAGGTGGTAGATATGGATAGAGTTGCAAAGGCTAGGGAAATAATCGAAAAAGCAAAAGCTGAGAATAGACCACTTGTAGAGCCCGAAGCAAAGGAGATTCTCCAGCTATATGGAGTTCCTGTTCCCGAGTTCAAGGTTGCTACAAATGAGGAAGAGGCTGTTCAATTTGCAAGGGAAATAGGATATCCCGTAGTTATGAAGATTGTCTCTCCACAAATTATCCACAAGAGCGATGCGGGTGGTGTTAAGGTCAACATAAAGAGCGATGAAGAGGCTAAAGAAGCCTTTAATACCATTATAAAGAACGCCAAGAACTATAAACCCGATGCCGACCTTTGGGGAGTTATTGTCTACAAGATGCTTCCACTTGGAAAGGAAGTCATCGTAGGTATGATAAGAGACCCACAATTCGGACCGGCCATCATGTTTGGCCTTGGTGGGATTTTTGTCGAAATCCTCAAAGATGTTAGCTTTAGAGTTGCTCCAATAAGCAAAGACGAAGCACTTGAAATGATAAAAGAGATCAAGGCTTATCCAATCCTTGCTGGGGCAAGGGGAGAAAAACCAGTAAACACTGAAGCTCTAGCTGAGATCATCATGAAAGTTGGAGAGCTTGCTCTCGAGCTCCCAGAAGTAAAAGAATTAGATATCAACCCAGTCTTTGCTTACGAAGACAGCGCTGTTGCTGTTGATGCAAGAATGCTTCTTTAATCTCTCTTCTTTATAATTTAAAAAAGAGAATGTTAATTCCATGTTTCTGCAATTACATCGTGTTTGTGGATACTTTCGCGACTCACAACCCTTACATGAACATTTCCCTTAAAT
>QMUE01000136.1 GCA_003663535.1 Thermococci archaeon | reverse complement strand
GTAGATAACTTTCTGTGGAGAGGGTCCAATACAGGGGATGTTGATGGTGTATACAGAGGTAAAAAGGGCGATAAAAAAGACCACCAAAAAAGCTATCCTAGCTGGTTTTTTCTCTTTATAAATCTTCAACGCCGCAATTTTAACCAAAAACCCCACAATAAACGCAGAGAGGACAATCCCGATTCCAATTATTGCCGAAGAGGAGAGGTTACGTGGAAAAAGCTTGGAAATATCGCTTATATCCAGCAATATCATTATAGCAAGGCGTATGGGGATTAAGAGAAGCAAAAGCAGTATAGAAATTAAAATTAGGGCAAAGATCTGGCGCTTCATTGTGCTCCCTCCTTTAAACGGGTTATGGTGTGATATATAGTTGCCCCCAGGAGGAAAGAAACTACGGGAAATAGATAAAAGAGAAAGAAAATAAAAAACCCGGGATCATCGCTGTGGTAGGAATTGGAGTGAATGTCTTGAATCGTGGCTACTACGGAAAGTGCTATTGAGACTACAAGAGGAGCAACAGCCAGCAGCACAGCAAATTCCGGAAGAGAAAGTCGCACCTTCCATAGAAATAGGGCGGTTATTAAAGCAATTGCAAGGGTTGGATAGATGAAATAGAGGATTTCAGGGGAAATTTTACCATACATACCTTCGAGTTTTTCTACTCCCAAAGCTATTAAGGCCCACAATGGAGTTGCAAAGATGAGAAAGACGAAAGCTTTGGTGGTTCTTTCCATTTAGTTCCCCGAAGTTAATATGGTGTTGCTAATATTTATTTTTTGCTAAAACCATCCACAAATCTTTTCCCTCTATGTGGATGAAAACGAAAGTTACCTCTTCTTCAGGGAGTTCTATGGGTTTAGCGTAGATTGAGATACAAAATGAGTCAAGCTGAAACGGTATATACCAGTACACAAATGAATCAACTATTGAGTTTCCCTTTTGAATTCTAAAATCGATTCTCTGCCCTCCTGTAGTTGTGAGGTTTTTCGGAGTGCTCCATGTTATCTGATAACCTCTAAACGATATTTTTCCCGAGAAGCTAAGGTTCCCAACGCCTAAAACGGCATATTCATACACTTCTCCCTTTAGTCTAAGCATTGTACCATTTAGTATAATCATGTTTAGGTATTCTGAATCACTTTGTGAACTTAGAGGTGATTTCAAGGTAGTATTACATTTATTGAGAGCGTCTTTGGATTCATTTAAAAAAGAAACAACCTCTGACATTAGATTTGTGGGAGGAGAAGGTTTAGATGGGGATTGGGTTATACATAGGGAAGTTAAAACAACTAAAGAGAAAAGAAAAACAAAAAGAGACCTCCCCATGGGCATCACTATCCTTTCTCAATTTCCACAAGTCGTCCTTCACTTATTTTCACGGTTACGTTGTCTCCCTCTTTTAGGCTGAGCACTTTAAGGATGAGTTCGTCGCTCAGTTGATCTGTGCTTAAATAGAGGGTTTCATTCCCAATTATTAGCACCCAGTGGGTGTTTCCGTTTTTAATATAGGAATAAATTCCTTCAATAACTCCGCTGACCTCTTTAACTTTAGCTCCCACCTGTCCATAGAGGAGAAATGTCCTAACTTCATCTTCATTTTCAAAAATCTGCACTTCTTTGGTTTCTGCATTTACGAAGCCTATCTTTGCAACACCAGAACCGCTTCCGGGAATTATCGCAACCCTCCACCAGAGTTCCCCATTTAGGAAAATTGGTATTGGCTCAACGGCCATAAACTGACTCCAATCAAACATTGGTAAGGCCTTTTTAACATAATCTATAGCTTTCACTGGCCCAGTTAATGGAGTTTCAAACTTTACTTGGCTCATTTCTCCACTTTGAGCATCTACTAGGTATATTGCTGCTAGTCCGTGTGCCCTTCCATAAGGTTCTACGGCTATCATCCAGTATTCTTTTCCATCGTTTGATATAACTAAGAAGGGCTGTCTGTTCCCTTGCTCACTCACATCTATTAGTTCTATCTGATTTTCGTGGTGAAGCCAGAGATTTTTTATATTGGAGAAGATATTTTCCTTCCAGTAGTTTTGACTATTGACGATCTTCCTAGTTAAAAGTTCTGGAAATATCGGGAAATCTTTCAAGCGTTCATCTTTAAGAGCCTCTTCTGGAGTTAAGTCTTCTATGTTACCTTCTTCATCTACTATAAAAACACCTCCCCATTTGGGCACTGTGTAAACAACACGGAAGCTGTATGATATGTAGGGGACTACAATATAGGTTCTGTCATCATAGTAGAGTGTTCTAGGAATATCTAAGTCTATAAGATAGTGTTTTTTGTAAAGGTTCCACTCAAGGTTGTCAAAAATCAGCATCCCCGGGCCTACTTGGAGCTCATTTTCCACTCTCTCCATCCTTGCTTCAGTAGTGTTCATATCAACAAAGAGAACCCCTTTATCTTTGAGCCTTATTGCGTTCCATGCTCCATCTGGGACTATAAAGAAGCCCCATACTGGTGTTCCATCCCTGATAGTTAAGTGCGACCACCCTAAGGTATATCTGGCGTACTCTATAGTATCAACAGCATAACGGTAAGCAGTTAGCTTGGGGAGAATCCTTATTTTGCTACTTGAGAGCTCAAGTTCACTTGAGACTTGAGTAGGGTGATATTCTTTGTATAGAGCAGTGTTTGAAAGGGCTCCTGTGAGAATTGAGAGAACTACAAGCAATAAGATAATGAGAGCAAAGATTCCACCAATAGAAGCGTTTTTTCGTGTATATCCCTCTGTGAGTTTTTGTTTAGAGGCGTACACCAAGATAGATCCTAAAGCAATGAAGATATATATTATTGTTGGGTTTCGGTAAAGGCCCATAATTATTCCGTGAAACCAGGGTCTGAAAAACCATATTATTAGTGCAAACACCAAGAAAGGTAGAAAAAGTCTAAGATCCTCTTTCTTCATTTTCTTCACCTCAATTTAAGGTCATCGGAAGACTTTATAACATATTCGCTGATTTACAATTGAGGGGAAAGTATGGTCTATCCAAAGTTTGTTAATGATAAAGTAGCTTTTTCGTCGATGCCATATCCGGAGGACATCCCTAAGCTTGCCAAGGAATTTGATGCTTTCGTTGTACTTATTTACGAGCACGAGCTCTATTACGACCTAGAAGAACTATTTAAAAATGGAATTGAGGTATTTTATTCTCCAATAAAGGATTTCAGCGTTCCTCCATTAGAAGAGTTAATTGAGATTGCTAAATGGATAGAAAAAAAGGCCAAAAATGGGAAAAAGGTGTTAGTACACTGTCTCAGTGGCAAAGGAAGAAGTGGTACCATAGTTACAGCCTATCTCATGTACTCTGAGGGACTTTCTTTGAGAGATGCCTTGGCCCGGGTACGTTCTTTGAAACCTTCAGCTGTTGAGACAGAAGAACAAATAGGGATTCTGAAAGATCTTGAGAACTACTTAAAACAAATATGAGATTAGAATTCATCCTTTCCAAATTTTTCAAAACTAATAACATCTTCAAGGGCTTTTCTTTCATATTTTGGTTTCTCATCATTTGGATAACCAATTGGAAGTATTGTTTGAAGGCGATAGTACTTTGGAACGCCTAAGAGGTTCTCAATTTCTCTTAGATTGGGGGGAGTGTAGGTTACTGTTCCGAGCCCTTCTTCTTCAAGAGCAAGAAGTAAATACCCTATTGTCAGCCATGTTGATTGTACTGCAAAGGGTGCTCTAACATCAGTGAATACAAGAAGTAGGTATGGAGCGTCACTTAAAAATGGCTTCTCCCACGTGAAGCCTTTATCTTGCAACCATTCTCCAAGTTTTCCTTTCATCTTTTCGTAGAATTTCTTTTCTCCCTCCTCGCAGAGGCCTCGAATCTCTCTCTTTCTCTCAGATGTTTCAATAATGATGAAGTGCCATGGTTGGGCATTCATCCCAGAGGGGGCTTCTTTTGCAGCTTCTATACTCTTTAGAATTTTTTCAATAGGTGGTTTTTCTTTCTTGAATTTTCTTACGGTCTTTCTTCTTTTTGCAAGATTTAGTATCATTTGATCACCTCCATCGCGGGCTGGAAGCCTCGCCATTGACGGGGAGGAGGCCAGTTCCTCCGGTACCGATAAAGTAGATTATCAATATTCCCACCACACTTAAAGATGTAATAGGGGTTATAAGTTTTCTTCCAAAAGAGCTTTATTGTCTTATTTCGAGATAAGTTTGATGAAAGGGAAAAATGCAAAATTCATTGCAGATATGATGCTTGGTCGTTTGGCAAGGTGGCTTCGATTGTATGGTTATGATACAGTCTATGGCATAGAAGATGATGACGAGATTTTAAGAATTTCAAGGGAGGAGAATAGAATCCTTCTTACTAGGGATGAAACTCTTGCAAAACGCTTAGAGGATAGTATTTTAATAAAATCCAACAAATTTGAAGAGCAGGTAAAGCAGCTCATGGAGGTGGGGTTTGAGTTCAATGAGCTATTCCCAGAAAATGCGAGGTGCCCAAAGTGCAACGGGCTGATAAGAAGGGCCAAAAAAAGAGAAATCAAGGGAAAGGTGCCGAAAGGTGTTTATGAGGATTACGATGAATTCTACATCTGCAGTCAATGTGGACAAATCTATTGGCCTGGGAGACAATGGAGAGAAATGGTAAAAATTGATAAAAAGCTCAGAAATTTTAAAGTCAATTAAACTAGAGGGTGATGACATGCTACCTGACCTCCTCCCCGCCGTGAACGAGGAGGGTTCCAACGAGTTAACCCCTCGCTATGGACGGTTCGGTTTACGGGCCCATCATTTACTCCCGTTGCCGGTTTCAATTCAGCCCGCGGGCCGGG
>QMUE01000135.1 GCA_003663535.1 Thermococci archaeon | reverse complement strand
GAAAACAAGAACGAGCTTAGACTTTTATAATTGGGTATTTGGAAACTACTTTTCACTTAATACAGAAATACTCTTTAACGGAATACATATGGATAAGCTTTCCATAGGTCAGAAGGGGACAGTTTTGTTGAAAATATTCTTGGGAGAAGGTGACCATCCTTTAATAATAGACGAGCCTGAAGAGAATCTGGACAACAAATTCGTTTATGAAGCTCTTGTTGACGCTTTTAGAGAAGCAAAGAAGAGAAGACAGATTATAATAGCTACGCATAATGCAAATTTGGTTGTAAACACGGATGCTGAACAAGTAATCGTTGCAGAATTCGAAAATAATAAGATATCCTACAGATGGGGATCTATAGAGGACCCTATGATTAGAAAAGACATTACAACACTTTTGGAGGGTGGTGAAGAAGCATTTAAACGGAGGGAAAGAAAATATGCACTTTGAGGCTACGATGGACAATAGATGGATATGTGCCTTCGCCTTCAGCACACCCAAATTTTGCAAGGCAAAACTTCACATATCCCCAGAACGTTGTCCGAAAGCAAGAGCAAAGGCTGAGAAGCAGACTTTGAGAAAAAGGAGGTGGATTGATGGAAAGAAAGAAATTTGATAGTATATCCGAGTTAAAAGAGTTTATTGACTCTGAGGGAGAAGAGAGTGATATCCTTGAATATAAAGACTACAAAACTAATGACGATGTAAAGAGGCATCAGGACGAAATTATTGATTGCATTGTAGCACTTGCGAATAAAAGGGGTGGCTATCTAATCATAGGTGTCGATGATGATAAAAACTTAGTTTATGCTAATAACATAGTTTTCCCTTTATTTAAGGATCAAGTTGAAAAATGGATAGATTCTTTTGTTGATCCTAGGGGTTTACTCGACATGCAGATAAAACGGGTATCGGACGATAAGGGACAATGCATAATTATCTATGTTAATAGCAAACCTGGTGTTTGCTTTGCTCGAAGAAAGGAAGGAAGAGAAAAAGGAGTAACTTCTTATTTTTTTCCTTATAGAATTGGCGGATCTACTAAAAAGCTTAACTTCGAGGATTTCTTCAAAATCTATGTTCAGAAATTTTTGGAAAGCTTAGCTGTATCATCAGAGCTTATTAAAAAAGAAGAAGAAAAAATGCATCCTATCCGAGTAAGAGTAATATCTGGGAAGGAAAAACCATTTAATTCAGAATTGGTTAATAATTATATTAATATACTAAGAACTTTGAAACTTTCAACAAAAAATATAGATAGATTATTACAATCTATTAGAAATGAAGTTTTAAAAGTTTATAGTAGAAGAAAGATAAATGAAGAAGATCTTCCAGCAATAAAGAATCTAGTAGCTTTTGCCTGTGAATTTATAAAAAATACAGATGAGGGAATGACTAAAAAAATTTTTGGCATCCTATATCTCTTGACAAAAGTTCCGGAGACGTTGCACATAGTGAAAGAAACATGTTACGATTATCTCAAAGAGATTTATGAACATGGAAAACGCTATGATGATCTCGTTAAGATCTTGGACGCGTGTGGATTTTTTGGGGATAGGATTGATGGGATAATGAAAGCAATAGAAAGCAGAGATCAAAAATTATTGGATATACTAGTATCGAGATTAGATTTTGCAGCAGTAAAAGAGAGAAAATTTGAGTTAATTAAAGAGCTCGTGTTAAAAACGAACTCCTTAGATCAGGAAAGAGATAAGGAGATAATAAATAAGGTATTTAATTTAATAACACAGCTCGAAGAGTTATGAATATAATGCCTTTGCCCACTACTCATTACTATCGCCCACCCCCTAACAGCAAACATACGGCTACAGTGCTTCGTGCCTTCGCCCAAATTCTCGCTTCGCTCAGGATCTCACATATCTCCAGAATGTTAGGCAAAAAAGAATAAGGAGCGATTTTATGGCTAATAAAGATATTGTGGCATCTTCTTCTCTATGGTACTGAGCTCGAGAACAGAGGATGCTCATTCCACTTTTAAAACTTTTGCCGTGTTTTTATCTCCCTGCAAGCTTGTTCGCTAGTGGGTGACCTTAAGAAAGTTATTTCTCTGTTTAGATTCATTTAGACTACACGCGACAAGAAGCATGAAAAACTCACGCAACTTGACGAAACTCCTTAACCCTTCTCATGAGTTCATACCCCTCTGCCATCTCGCTCTTTTTTCCTCATATTTTATGAGGTTTTACCCCTATTTTTTACCCTAATTTTTGCCATTTCATGCCCCTCATGAAGGCTTCATAGGGCTTGAGAAGGCTTTACTATTTGTTTAGATGCTTAGATTTTTCTGTTTTAATTTTTTAATTTAAATGGATTTAAACGCAACTTAAACGGGATTTAAACAAATCTAAACAGGTCTAAACAGTTTTTACAGAGAGTTGGTACAGAACTTATTCTGTTTGCAAAATCTAAACAGAGTCTAAATAATATATAACACGAGGGTGTAAGCAATGACGGGACATCCTAATCCGAGATCAGGGGAACCTCACAAACTCGCATTTCTCCTTGTAAATTTCCACTATCTCCATTCTTTCTAATTCTCGGATAAGATCATTCCTAACTTCATTAAATTGAGTTACATATTCGTGGATAGTCTCAACATCCGCTGCAAACTTATTCTGAGCCTCAATAAGCAACTTTTTAAGGGAATCCAGCATGTTGTCATCAAGTTTTTCCTTGTCACAGATACATTCTAAGTTACCACAATACCCTCGATTGTCTTTATACTTAATTATAAATCCCCTTCGTGCGAAAGCATGAGAGCGTATGTAGTCCAGAATAGGATGTTTAATTTTATGACAAAGGTATTTTATGAAGAACTCAAAAGTCGATTTCTTATTAAACACCCATTCTTCCTTCTTTAAAATCCTATCACAATCTTCATCACCAAGCTCTTCAAAGATTGCAACTGGAAGTCTTTCTTTATCAAAAAACTCTTCCAGCTTCCTTTCCAAATCATCAACTGCTTCGTTCAATTCTTTGACAACCTCTTTGAATTTCTTGTAATTCTCCCTAAAGGCTTGCGTTGCATGGTTTCTTAGGAAATCTTCAAAAAGCACGGGATGTTCGGCCTCGGGAGATAAAGCTCCGCCTTTAAAGGGTTCAGAGTTTCTGTATGGTCTGCAATCCTTGATGTTGATTAGTTTTATCTCCTCCAGCAAGGGTTTTACAATTCTCTCCTTAATTTTCCTTGTGTGTTCACGCATTAGATAGAACTCTTTTTCTTTTCTCATCTCTTCAATAGATTGCTGTGTGTGTTTTGCCATTTTATGTGTGGCCCAAGCCTGATATGCCACGAACAATGCCATCAATATTGTAGCTATTGTAAGGAAATCAACCATGTGTCTCACCTGATATATAATTATCACTCTTAACATAATAAGTTTTTCACTATGACACTCAAGTGCAGGCAACAAAATTGTTTTATACACAAATATGCAAAAAAGTTTCACTCATCTATCTATTGTGACTGAAAGAGTTTAGAGTTTTCTTCCTGAGTGGGGGTATTTGGTCTTTCTGGCGTTGATATTGAATAACAGGTGTGGGTGATTCTCAGAACTAATATCAGTCAGAATATCTAGATAAGCGTAAATTATTTAAATAATAAATTCATATTCTTAAGTGGTGAAACTCTATGAAAGTGTTTGTTTCTCATAGTAGGAGAGATATAGAATTGGTTAATAGCATCTTCAAAGTTCTACATAGAGCAGATTTAAAGCCAGTTATTGCAGAATTCGAAGAATTAGGGGAAATTGGAAAATTTACTGCAGAAGAACTTAGGAAAGAGATATTAGAATCTAAAATGTTAATATTATTATTGACTAAAAATGTCGTAGCAAGCTCCTACACAAGAAATCGGGTGGCCCATGAGGTTGGAGATTACATATAACCAATTGGGTGAGGGAAATGCAAACCTTGGGGTTGTTAGACATTTTTGAAAAATTGCCTCCCCGTTTGGTTTTGGATGGATATTGGGATATACTCCTTGCAATTCATATGGATCTTTTCAAACAAGAAGAGGAGAGACTTAAACTCCTTGAAAAGTTACTGTCACTCTCAGATCTTCCATATAATGTCTTGGAAGTAATCTTAGATGATGTGCTAGCTCTTCTTGTGGAAGAAAAGCTCGTAATTCCCCATAAGCAGGAAGGGTATGCTAAGGAGGAGGAATTTGAGGAAGTTTATGGAGTGCTAGGAAGCTGTATTAAGGATTCACCTCGTCGGATGGTGGTAGGGGCATTATGGAGGGTTTGGACGCGTAAAAAAGATAAAATCACAATAGAAGATATACTCCGAGAAATTTCATATCCGGATAAGGTGTATGAAATTATACTTGAAGAGGGTTTGTCCTCGAAATACTTAAGTGAGAGTAGTAGAGGATTCTTACTAACAAATCCCTATGAGAGAATTAGAAAAGTCAAGGAGATTTATTCTGAAGAGCGGGATTCACATGCAATCATTCAAAAGATTCGTGAACTTGAAGCAGAAGAGGTTTCTAGAATTCTTAGAAGGATAGGCTTCAAAGACGAGCGTTTTGAAAACGTTAACCCCGAACGTATAAGACCCATTCTGTACGAGTGCTACAAAGATGTATGGCCTTTCTTTGGGAACATAGTGGTTAGGAGTGATCCTTACTTCAAACTATTCCGTCGTCAATCTTCAACTCTTTACGTTGACTTTCCAAACACAATCATTAGGCAAGTAATTGAGAGAATAGGATTTTTTAGTGAAACCTCCCAAACAAAGGACGAATTTTATAATAAGGCGAAAATATTTCTAAATGGGGTAAATAAGAG
>QMUE01000134.1 GCA_003663535.1 Thermococci archaeon | reverse complement strand
GTTTCCTTGTCTTTAACTAAGTCTACTCCAATCATCAGGCCCTTGCCTCTTACGTCTCCGATCAGCTCATGTTCTTTCTTCATCTTTTCGAGCTTTTTCATAGCATAATTTCCAAGCTTTTCTGCCCTTTTCAAGAGATTTTTCTCTTCAATCTCTTCTATAACTGCCATTGCGGCCCTACTTGTAACGGGATTACCAGTTAATGTGAAAGTATGGCCTAAAGGTGGGAGAGAGTCCATTATCTCGGCCCTTCCTATTACTGCACTTATGGGTAACCCTCCACCCAGGGGTTTGGCTATGGTTATTATATCGGGCCTAACCCCAAAATGCTCTATTGCAAACCATTTTCCCGTTCTTCCAAGGCCGCTTTGAACCTCATCCAGTACCAAGAGGATCCCATGCTCATCCAATATCTTCTTGACCTTCTTGAAGTAATCATCCGGTGGCACAATCATTCCTGCATCACCCTGAATGGGCTCTGCAAAGAGGGCTGCAACACCATCGGCGTAAACTTCTCCCTCAAACTTAGCTTTTATGTATTTAATACACTCCATCTTGCAGGAGTTTTTCTCTCTCCCAAATGGGCACCTGTAGCAATCGGGATACGGGATGTAGTGTACATCACTAAGCTCACCAACCAGGGCCCTAACATGAAAGTCAAGGCCTGTTATACTTGAAGCTCCATAAGTTGCCCCATAATAACTCTTAAGGTAACTAAGAATGGTTCTTCGTTTTGTATAGGCCCTAGTAAATTTTATCGCACCATCATTGGCATCACTACCACTGAGACCAAAGACCACCTTTGGATTATCAACAGGGGAAATCTCTCCAAGTTTTTCTGCCAAAAGAAGTGGTTCAACTGTAAATCCATATATGAATGTAAAATGAAGTAAATTATCGGCCTGTTCTTTTATTCCCTTAACGACTCTCTCGTTGTTATGACCGACATTTTGAACAGCTGCATCACTTAAAAAGTCAATATACTCTCTCCCTTCTACATCCCAAACTCTTGCATTTTGGGCCTTAACGGCAACTATCGGTGTATAAGTAACACGAGAGGCCTTTGGAAAAACTTTGGAGTAGCGTTCTATTACTTCCTCTTTTTTCATTTTACCACCACAACAAGATATGTGTTTGAAATTAATAGAAGTTTCGATTAATTTTTGCACGATTTGACAAGAATAGCAGGATATATTTAAAAATTAGCAGAATACCATTTAAACAATTGGTGGAAGGCATAGGGATTGATTAGAGGGATAAGGTAATTTTAAGGCTCCTGCAAGAGGATGGGAGGATGAACTATTCCGAGATAGCGAGGAGAACAGAAATCCCGGAGTCAACAGTAAGGTTAAGGATGAAAAACTTGTTGAAAGGGTTGTCATGAGAAAGTCCACCCCATTGTGAACTACTCCTCGGTTACGCAAGGAGTTTCGTGAGAGAGTTTGCTCCCCACAGGCCGGTTCACACGACCACTACTCCTCATCCTCTCGGAAGGGGTCTTGCAAGCAACGGGAAGATAAAAAGTACTGAAACCTCAATCCTAACAAGCATTAAAAATGGGAATATGCAAGAGTTTTCTAAGGCCTTTTCCTTGGTCTCTTTAGTGAGAATATGCGCCTCTTTGTTTCTTTAACCGCTTCAACCCTCTTCTCAGTCTTTCCTTTTTTCATGCTCTCAACCTCTTCTTTAAATGCCCACTTAAGCAGAGGTGGGGTTATGATGACAGAGACTGTTATAAAAATCAGCGTTGCGGCAATGAACTTGGGAGCATCGCTTTGAGGAATCGCACCACCGTGAATGGCGACCATCAAGTCAACTAGGGCCACTTCGGTTCTTGGGATGGAACCTATTCCCATCTGAAGGGCTTTTTTAACATTCCATCCCATTGCCATTGCCCCAACTCCTCTGCCAAGGACTTTACCTATAACTGCAATTGCAGTTAAAACCCCCGCCAAGGATAAGGCATCAAAGCTGGTAAAAACTCTTAAATCCAGCATTGCTCCAGTGTAGACAAAAAATACAGGAACAAGAAATCCATAAGCAATGGCTCTAATATCATCCATTATCCTCTTACCTTCAGGAAGTTTTGAGAGAACGAGACCGGCCATAAAAGCTCCCTCTATGGCAGCATCAAACCAGTGTTCAGCTAAAGCAGAGAAAAGAAACATTAAAGCAAGCACCATACCAAGAACACCTTTCTCAACGTGAAGCCATTCTGAAAAGTGGATATATTTCTCTATGGTGTACCACGCTACAAGACCAGTTATAATGAAAAAGATTGCCATTTTACTTATTAAACCCAAAACACTTCCAGTACCAACGGCGAATATGATGAGAGCTATGCCCAGAAAATCATCCATTACACTTGCGCTCAGAGAAGCAGCCCCCACATCACTCCTCAAAACACCAAGATCCATCATAACTCTAACAGTAATTCCTATGCTCGTTGCGGTCAAAAGCACGCCGCCTGCGAATGCCTCCCTTGAAGGGTAGTTCATGAGTTTAAGGCCAAAATACCCGAGGAGTAATGGGATGAATACCCCCATGATGGTAGAAACGGTCGCAACGCCTCCGGTCTTTTTGAGCATCTCAACATCAGTATCAAGCCCACCCAAGAAGAGGAGGAAGATTATTCCAAGTCTCGCAAGAAATTCAAAAGTTTCATTTGAGTGCAGTGCCAGGTATTCGGGCTTAATAATGCCAAAATAGATGAGATTTCCGAGAATCATACCCATGAGTATTTCTCCCAGAACACCCGGGAGTTCAAAACGTTCCATTATATGATCGCCAAGCTTTCCAAAGATTAGTGCCACTCCGAGCGTGAAGAGGATCCATGTTGCGTCCATTGCACACCACCTATCTTCATTAGTCTCAAGAACTCGTCGATGAGCAGTCTCAGGCTTATCTCCCCCTTCAAAGTTCCTTTTTCATCAATTATGGCTAAAATTTGCACTTTATAACGCCTCATTTTTGTTAAAGCATCGAGAACTGTGGCATTCTCATCTATGGCCATTATATTATGCTCCATGACATCGGCGGCTTTCTCCGCACCGCCCAAGATGGATTTAAAAATCGCACTTATGTTTCCAAACCTCGCCTTGGTGTTTTCTGGAGGTAAAAGGATGCACATAACATCAAGGTACCGTATGACTCCCTCAAGCTTCATGCTCTCCTTATCACTCACCACCCAAACGTGATGCCTTGTCCTAAGCAGTTTTAACACATCCACTATGGGTGAATCCAGAGTTACAATCGGCATTGAAATCACTAATGGCATGATGTCACTTAGCTTCATGGAATAGAAAGTCTGAAGGGCCCTTTCCACATCATTCATACTCTCACCATCACAAACTTCTTTTGAAACCTCTTAAAAAGATGCGTGCCCAAAAATTTGCACCCATAAACACTTGTGGCCCTCCTTGAATTAAAAATTTGCTTTCGAAAAAACTATATAACTCACAGCATATACTAAACTCCAAGGTGAGACTCGATGAGGAGAATTTTAGTGTCATTACTCATTATGCTGGTTGTATTCACAAACATGTGTATCTCCAATAACAATTCGGCTTCTAGCACTCCAACAACCAACCCTACAGAAACCACAGACACCTTCACACTAGATAAATCAAAGTTCCATTTTTATGAATATGGAGTAGTCACATGCCCCCACTGTCAGAAAATGAAAGAAGAGCTTCCCAAAGCATTTGGAAAAGAGGCCCTAACGTATTATGAGCTCCAGGGAAATGACCACAACAGCCAAATGTTCAACCAACTCTATGAGATCCTTGGTGTAACCGGTGTGCCGGTCATAGGGATATTCTATGATGGAGAGTTATATGCAATAGTCAATGGAGAATTTCCAACGGATTACGCGGACGATTTTGTCAAGGAGGCCATGAAAGTAAAGGGTGTGCTCTTTATAACAGATAAAGTATACCTAATCCCAGGGAATAACACCGAAATCATTAATAAGCTTGAATCTATTTTCACAAATGGTGAGCCGAGTGAGGTCTGAAATCAAGGCCCTGCTTTTAATAATTTTATCCTCCCTAGGCCTAACCGCAGGGATATTAACCTTTCTCGGCTTAAAAGAGTTGATTTATCCTCTTCTAGCGCTTGCTGGAGCAGATTCAATAAACCCATGCACATTCGTTATCTACACAATGCTTCTCATTGCCCTATCTTTAAAAGAAAATATATCCAAAAGAAGAATCTATGCTGTCGGACTGGCCTTTGTGGCGGCCATTTATATTTCATACTACGTTCTTGGGATAGGCCTTGTAATATTGACTAAAACACTCCCTACTTGGATTGCTGGAGCTGTAGCAATAGTTTTCGGGGGTTACACATTTATCACGGGCTACCTAGAAAAAAGCAGAATTGTTGGAAAAAACGAAGTAAGACGAAATATATTCAGAAAAGAAGCAACAATTTTTGGGGCCTTTTCATTAGGAGTGATAATCTCCTTCACCCTCCTACCATGTTCAGCCGGAACATACCTGGCCTATGCAATCTTAATCTCCAAAGTTGGAAGAACGTTAACGTTGATACTTCTGGCCCTCTATAACATTATTTTTATCCTCCCCTTGCTGATAATACTGTTCACCATGGGCAGCATAACAGAGAGTAAATCAATCTCTCAAAAGATTGTTCAACGCTCACGGGAACTTTCAATGGCAGCCGGGGCCATTTTGATAGCACTTGGAATATACATTATCATTGGAATGTAGGAAAGCGTGAACTACTCCGCCCTTACGGACGGAGCTTCCTGCTTCATCGAGAGAACTTGCCCCTCAATCACCTTCCAATAGGGAATAATT
>QMUE01000133.1 GCA_003663535.1 Thermococci archaeon | reverse complement strand
TCTTTGCTGCTGCCCTCCACTTAGCTGGTGGGGGTATCTGTCTAGTAATTCCGATCCAAGGTTTACTTTTTCTAATGTTTCAGCGATTAGTGTCTCCGCTTCCTCTTTTGGAACTCCATGGAGCTGGAGAGGTCTCATTAACATTCCCCTTATAGTTGATCTAGGATTAAGGGACGATGCAGGATCTTGGAATACTATGCCCATCTTTCTCCTAACACTCCTCAATTCCTTTCCATGAATTTTTGTTATGTCCTTTCCTTCAAAAAGTATCCCCCCGTCTGTTGGTTCAATAAGTCTGAGAAGAAGCCTTGCAATTGTTGATTTCCCACTTCCACTCTCACCCACTAGCCCAAACGTTTCTCCGGGGTAAATCTCAAAACTTACTCCATCTACCGCCCTTATGTAACGTTTTTCTTTTCTGATTAACCCTTTTGTAATTGTAAAATACTTCTTTAAGGAATTAACTTGGATTAGTGGATTCAAGTTATCACCCCCATTTATGACACGCAACAAAGTGTCCTTCCTCAATTTTAGCAAACTGAGGCTCTTCTTTGCTACATACCTCTGTAGCAAAGGGGCATCTCGGATGGAACCTGCAGCCTGAAGGAGGATTTATTAAATTAGGCACCGTTCCAGGAATTACTTTTAATCGCCCTTCTTTTTTCGTTATCCTCGGCAGTGCTTCAATAAGCATCAAAGTGTAAGGATGGCTTGGGTTTTCAAATATTTGATATACATCCCCCGTTTCGACAATTTTGCCAGCGTACATTACTGCAATTTTGTCTGCTATCTCGGAAACAATGCCAAAATCATGGGTAATAATCAGTATTGAGGTTCCCACTTCTTCTTTAAGTTCGAGAAGTAAATCCAGTATTTGAGCTTGAATTGTGACATCTAATGCAGTGGTTGGTTCATCCGCAATTATCAAAGAGGGATTTCTAGAAATCATCATACCTATCATAGTCCTTTGTCTCATTCCTCCACTGAGCTCATGAGGATAGCTTTCTATTCTTTCTTCTGCATCGGGGATCTTTACTTTCTTTAAAATCTCCAATGCTTTTCTCCAAGCAACTTCTTTTGCCACTCTATCCAGTACTATGGCCTCACTTATCTGATAACCAATCTTGTAGACAGGATTCAAAGCAGTTAAGGGATTTTGGAATATCATGCTTATCTCTTTTCCTCGCACCTTTGCCATATCTTCTTCCGACAAAATTAAGCAAATCTGTCCCCTTATAGATAATTTTACCTCTAGTTATTTTCCCGGGATACGGAATAAGTCTCATTATAGCTAGAGCGGTTGTTGATTTACCACATCCGCTTTCCCCAACTAAGGCAAATACTTCTCCTTTCTTTATGTCAAAGCTCACTCCATCGACGGCTTTTACTATTCCATTTGAAGTGTAAAATTGAACTCCCAAATCTTGGACAGAGAGTAGGGGTTTCATTAGCCTCACCTCTATACTTTGAGCCTAGGATCTAAGATATCCCTCAATCCTTCTCCGAGGAGATTGAAGCCCAAGACAGTGTACACTATGGCCAATCCTGGGAATAAAGAAATCCAGGGCGCGACTCTAATGTATGAAATTCCTTCAGAGAGCATAACCCCCCAATCAGGAGCTGGTGGCTGAGCCCCTAGGCCCAAGAATCCCAAGGCAGTTGTTGAAAGGATTGCAGAAGGAAGGGCAAGAGTTGTTAGCACTATTATTGGCCCCACAGTATTTGGAAGGATATACCTCACTAAGATGCTAAAGTCACTTTCCCCTAATGCTCGTGCTGCTTCAACAAAAGGCATGTTTTTTAGTGATTGGGTCTTTGCTCTAATAATTCTAGTAAATTGAGCCCAACTTATGACAGCTATGGCTATAACAACATTTGTAAGCCCTGGTCCTAGAACTGTTACTATAGCTAATGCCAAAATCAATGGGGGCATTGCCCATGTGAAGTCAGTTATGAAGGATATAGCCTTGTCAACAATTCCTCCATAGTAACCCGCGAGCAAGCCTAGAGATACTCCGATTAAAGTTTCAATTGTGACAACTATTAATCCCACCTTGAGGGCAATTCGTGAACCGTAGATAACTCTACTAAAAATACATCTTCCATACTGATCTGTGCCAAAAGGATATTCCAGACTTGGTGGTTTTAATTTGTTAGAAGTATTTATTTCGTTATAAGGATGAGGGGCTATTAGAGGAGCAAAAATGGCAATTATGAATACACTTAAAAAAATAATGAACCCTACTGTAAATGAAGAATTTTTGAAATATGCCCTCATGCCCCCCCTCCTCCAAGCTCAATTTTAACTCTGGGATCAAGGATTGCACCAACTATATCTCCAATCGTATTAGAAATTACAGTTAGGATGGCTATAATTAGGATAATTCCTTGGACAACTGGATAGTCTTGTGTTACAATAGATTTCCATAGCAATCTTCCCATTCCAGGCCAAGCAAACACACTTTCAATGATTACTGATCCCCCTATAAGCCAAGGAAAGTAAAGGAAAAACATGACCGTTACTGGGATTAATGCGTTTCTCAGGATATGCTTTATCACCACTTTAGGCTTAGGCAAACCCTTTGCGTAAGCTGTTAATACGTAATTTTCCCTAAGAACCTCCAAAACCTCCGATCTCGTAAGTCTGAGGGTTCCAGCAAGGGATGGAAGAGTAAGAGCCAAAAGAGGCAATATGAGGGATCTTAATCCACTATAACCAGAAAGAGGTAAAACTCCAAGCCAAATTCCAAAGAGCATCATTAATAAAATTCCCAACCAAAAAGTAGGGATTGACCATAGAATTATAGAGATAACTACAACAAAGCGGTCAATTTTTGTATTCCACTTAATCGCAGCTATAAGCCCAAGAGGAACTGCAATTATGTATTCTAGTATAAGGGAAGAGCCCGTAAGCAGTAGTGTATAAGGAAGCCTAGCTTTGATTAGCTCAGCGACTGGCTGTTTAAAAACTATTGACGTTCCAAAATCCCCACGGAGAACTCTAAGGAGCCAATGGAAATATTGAATATGTAACGGTTTATCTAACCCCCAAAGCCTCCTCAGCTCTTCAATTCTTTCAGGAGGAACTCTAGGGTCTGAGATTAATTTTATTGGATCACCTGGCATTAAGTGCATTATTGCAAATAATATTATGGTAACCGCCAAGACGATAAACAACCCAGAAATTAGCCTTTTTACTGTATATTCAACCAGCCCCCCCATTTTTATCACCCACATTATTGCTTAAATTAAAAAATTAGGAAAAAGAGTCATGACTCTATGCCTACATCGTTCAAGTACATAGCACCATCCACACCCACGGCAATTCCCTTAACTTCTTTTCTTACTGCTACATACTGGTATTCAGAGAATAGAGGAATTGCTGGCATCTCCTTGGCTATAAGTTTCTGTATCTCTCCGTATTTCTCAGCCCTCTTCCCAAAGTCAGTAATTGTCCTAGCTTCTTCGAGCAGTTTATCCACTTCTGGGTTAGACCACGGATAACCAGCACTTGAGTGGTAGATATAAATCATTATGTCCGCATCATTCCACCAGTAGTACCGCATGGCGAGCTCAAAGTTACCCTCCTCTTCAGTCAATTCCCTGATGTAACTACTTTCATACTCCCTCAACTTCAAATCAATTCCTAATTTCTTTAGTTGGGCTTGAATTATTGGAGCGTCTTTTTTTAGCATTGGAGCGTCCAAGGGAACAAGTAGGGTTAAGGATAATGGTTCTCCATCTTTTTCTACTATTCCATCTCCGTCTTTATCTTCCCATCCAGCCTCAGCAAGAAGTTTTTTGGCTTCCTCTAGGTTGTAGGAATACTCTTGTTGAAGTTCTTTCTCCGTTTCTTCGTGGTATCCAACTTGTGCGGGTGAGAGATATCCATATGCTGGTCTGACAAGGTTGTCTAGAGCAACTTTCAGTTCTTCCCTGTTAATTGCCAAAGCTATTGCTTTTCTAACCCTTACATCATCCAGAGGAGGTTTGTTAGTGTTAATCAGTATGTAATCAACCCCCGGCTGTAAGTACTGGAGGAGTTGTATGTCTGGGTTATTCTTCAGGGTTTCAACGTTTTCTACTGGTACGTCTACTACAATATGCACATTCCCTGCCTCAAGCTCGCTAATTCTCGTAAAGTCCTCCGGTATGAACCTGACTATGACTTTGTCAATCTTAAATGGTCCTTTGTTCTTAACGAAGGGGATGTTTGTCTTGTAATATGGATTCTTAACCAGAACTATGTGTAAACCTTGTACCCACTCCTCTACCATAAAAGGACCGCTCCCAACAGCCTTTCTATTGAACTCATCCATTCCAACTTTCTCTGCCACTTTAACATTCACAGGAGCTGCATAGGTACTCGCTAACACTCCCCAAAGGTAGGGAGCAGGGCTTTCTAGGACTAGCGTTACAGTGTGCTCATCCTTAACAATTATGTCTTTGACTACAGCAAAATCCTCCGCATATGGACTTATTTCCCTGTATCTCAAAATTGAATTCTTAATATCCTCTGCTGTTACAGGATCCCCGTTGGAGAATTTCGCATCTGTCGGTAATTTGAAGGTTATTTCCGTTCCATTTGGTGAGACCTCAAAGTTCTCCGCCAAGTTGGGGACTACTCCTTTCAAATCTAATGTATAAACTACCAACGATTGAAAGATGAGGTCATGTACAATGTTAGACCAGGTAACCTGTTGAATATCTGTTCCCTGTATTTCTTCTGGAATTGCAACAACAAGAATTTTTTCTTCATGGGTTTCCCCAGGAGTCTGGTTTGAAGCGGGAGTAGTTTCTTGTTGTGTCTCGCCACCTATGCAACCAGCTACTATTGTAC
>QMUE01000132.1 GCA_003663535.1 Thermococci archaeon | reverse complement strand
TTCCTGGCGACCTTGTGAATGAACTCTCAAAGCTTGAGGGGGTTAAAAAAGTTATAATCTACTGATGTGGCTTTTGTTTGATAATTGTTGGCGTGGGATTTGGGCCCTAACGAAACCGTGTAATCCTCGAGTTTTTGCCTTTTCCCTCGCGTACCATTTTGCTAGTGTCTTTACTTTTATTCGGCTAATGCCTTATTTATAATCTCTCTAAGCTTTTTCTCATCAACCCACTCTGGAACCCTTATACTGACAACTTTACTCAAACAATCCACCTTCAAGAAAATTTGGCTCATCTACTGATTGGAGTGAAGGGCTTTAAGTTTTCTTCCTAAGTGGTGACTCTCAGAACTAACATCAACCAAAATACCTAGATGAGCCTATTTTTTCATCTCATCAATAATAAGTTAACAGAACCGGCTTGAGAAACCTTATATTATTTGTCAAAAGCTGTATTGGTGGGAGAAGTGGGAATCACAAAGGTTGATGAGAAAGGTAGAATTTTGCTTCCAAAGGAGATTAGGAGAAAAATTAGGATCAGAAAAGGGGAGGAGTTTCTAATAACAGAAATTGACAGTGAAACAATAATATTAAAGCGTTTTAATGCAAAGCAGATGATTCAAGAACTCATAGAAAAAGCGAGAGGGATAGATACCGGCAAGTTAGAAAAAGAAATAGAAGAAGAGGGGAACAAAGTTGCCAAAAAGAAATACAAAATTTCTGATTGATACTAACGTTTTTATCGCTGCAGTAAAAAAAAAGAGGACAACAGATTTGCTTCTTTATCTGCTCACTTCAGATTATGGGTTTGTAACAAATCATGTTCTCCTTGCATTAAAACAGGAGCAATCATAATAACCAACGATAAGCACTTTGAAAAGATTGGAAAGGAAGGCCTGATTAAAGTCTGGAATATTAAGAAGGCTATAGAAGAATTACCTCGTGAAAGCCTCCCCCTTAAGGGTGAGGGGGAGGTCAGGTTTCAATACTGGGTTATGATGCAATATTTAAATAGCCTCAGCACGTAAGGTGTAAGTGGGTGGGATTATGAAGAGAGTAGAAAGTAGAATTGGAGTTTTGGGTGGTAAGCCTGTAATCAAGGGAACAAGGATACCTGTGTACTTGATCCTGGAGCTTCTTGGAGCGGGGCTTAGCATTGAGGATATCCTTAAGGAGTATCCAGAATTAACTAAGGAAGACGTCCTTGATGCTATTAAATTTGCCTCAAAACTTGCAAAGGTGGAGATTATTGATGCGATATCTCCTTGATGAAAACATCCCGTTCTCGTTATATAAGAAGCTGCAAGAAAAGTATGATGTCAAGAGGGTTCAGGAAATACGAAGGGGTTTATCGGATAGGGAAGTCCTTAGAATAGCAAGAAAAGAGGAGCGCGTTCTTGTTACTTTAGATAAAGACTTTGCTAGACTCCAGCTGGCTTCAAGAAAAGTGACTGTCGTACTAATTGATATTCACCCACTCCTGCCTTGGGAAGTCACGGAAGTGTTTGTGAATAACGTTAAAATAATTGAGGAGAATCTTGGGAAGCTTATAATAATGAAGAAGGGCAAAGTTATTGTTCTTTGACCTGTTTTTGCAGGAAGTATATTTTGATTGTTTTTTGAGCTTTGGGAACTCAATGTACAACAGTGGGCATGAGGTTTTAACTCCAAGTTTAAGCGTGTTTTTGGTTGAGTGAGGCTTTAAACTCTCTTAACTAGGGCCCAGTTATTTAAGGTTCATCAAAAGCCTAATCAACTGTTTTTTTTGAGTGAGAGTTTTAAAAGTTTTTGTGATTAATTGTGAGCGAGTGGTAGTGAGGGAGAAACTTTACACGGTTAAGCAGGCTCAGAAGATTGGCTTATAACATTGTTCTCACAGGTTCCAATTCGAAATTGCTGAGCAGTGAGCTGGCCATACACCCAACGGGGAGACATGTGGAGGTTAAAGTCTTTCCGTTCTCCTTTGGGGAGTTTTTAAGGCCAAAAAATAGAGCCGAAAGTGGAGATAAGCTCTCAGGAGGGGAAAATACTCTCAAAACTTTCCGAGTACCTGAAGAGGGGAGGTCCCCCTGAGATAGCTGTCAAGGATTATGATTATCGTGGCTATGGGAGAATGTTTTTCGACAGCATCATAATGAAGGATGTTGTCAGGCGAAGGAATGTAAAGTATTCCTCGACCTTTTACGAGCTCGCCCTCTACCTCGTCTCCAACTTTGCCAGAGAATTCAGCTACACGAGGCTGAAGAATATTGTGGATGTGGGGAGCGTGCACACCGTAAAGAACTATGTTGACTATCTTGGAGAGGCTTTCATAATCCTTAAAGCGGAGCGCTTTTCTTATAAAGTGTGGGAGAGCCTGAAGTCACCGAGAAAAGCATACATCATTGATCCTGCTCTTTTGAGTGCAGGCTTTACCCCATCACCGGATTTGGGAAGAAAAATGGAGAATGCAGTTGAACTCCTGAGGAGAGGATATAGGCTGTACTACTGGCGGGATGAGAGGGGGGAGGTTGACTTTGTTCTGAAAAAGGGGTCAAAAATCGAGGGCTGATACAGGTTACGAAGGAAATAACCGGGGATAATTATAGAAGGGAAATTAAGAAGCTTGTGGAGGTAGGGAAGATGTTAAAGGCCAAAAGGCTGAGCGTGATAACGTGGGATGATGAAGATGTTATTGAGGAAGGCGGAAGGGAAGTCAGGGTGATTCCTCTCTGGAAATGACTGATTGAAAGATGAAACCATGCAAAAAGGTGACTCTCATGAGGGAGGCAAGTCAAGCTCCGCAAAATCTGTCCAAAAAACCGAAAATGTTATATATAATACTTTCTAATTTTTGGACATGAGTGGCCTGTCAAGAATGGAAGTTAAGGTTCTCTTAAAGCTTGAGAGAAAAAAATCTGTAACCGAATTAGCTAACGAATTGGGTTTATCCATTTACCGGACCTCTATTCTCGTTACATCTCTTGAAAGAAAAGGCCTCGTAAAGACGGAAAAAAGAGGAAAGTACAAGATAGTGTCATTAAGTGGGACAAAGCCTGCAGAGCTTTTTAGAAAATTGGTGTCTAAATTTGGCCACATGCCCCTTGATGAGATTCTGAGCGGAAGGAATCTCTCCCTTCTCGCAGTTCTCAGGGAGGCCCCACTAAGCGCTTATGAGCTCTGCATAAAGGGCAACCTTTCGAGGAGCACCCTCTACCATGTAATTGATAAGCTTTCCAGTTATGGTCTTATTGGGAAAAAGGAGGGAGGATACTTTCTGGTGGAGAGGTATGGATTGTTCCGCGAGTTTGCGGAGGAATTTTATGAGCTACAAAACACTCTAAAAGCGAAAGAGTTCTCTGAGGACTCCACCCTAGTTTGGAGTGGAGTTGGGGAATTTATTCTGTCGACGAGAGAGTATAAGGGAAAAGATGTTGGAAACTTTCATCTAACCGGACTTGGGAGGTTTAGTGACTTTGGAATGGAGCTTATTGGAACCGAGCGGTATCACTATTATTATTCTGAGAAAGCAAAAGGCCTTTCCCTGGAAGAGGTTATTGTGCATGCGCTGCTCATTGATTTTAATCCCAGGACGATTCTGTATTCAATTGTCCTTTTGCTAGCGTATATGGATAAAATAGATCAAAAGAACCTTTTTAGAGTTGGCATGAAATATGATATCAGTGTGAGCGAATTGTTGAAATACCTCAAAGGCGAAGAGGTTAAAAGATACCCTTATCCATCCATGGGGGAAGTGAAAGAGATCTTCAAAATGTACTTCGGTGAAGAGAAGTGGGTGCGGTAACCAGAGAGAAAATAATATCTGAACTTCACCTGATGGAGAAGAAAGCCAGATTACTGCACATTGAGCCCCTGCAGGTCTATTTAGTTGGTGGTGGAAATTTGGCTCTCAGAGGACTCAAGAGTGCGACGAAGGACATTGACATTGTAGTCCTAAACAGGAAGCAGTTTTCTCTTTTGCAAAACCTTTTAGAAGCTCCATTGCCAAAACTACCCGTTTATGTGAGACAGTACAGTTCTCAATGGAACTATGATCTGGGGATGAGTGCTAGATACATACATCCCCTACATGGGTTCAACCTTGATGTTTTTGTGAAGAGGGTTCTCGGCAAGCTGTACCTGTCTGAGTCTATGGTCTTGAGGGCAGAAGTTCCTGGAGAGTTTGAATCTCATGAGTTCTTTGAGGTCTACCTTATTTCAAAAGAGGACATCTTTTTGTTTAAAAGCGTAACCTCAACGGAAAGAGTGAGGGACATCGAGGATTTGATCGCACTTGTCGAAACCGGGTTAGATTATAGCACAATTATTCAGGAGCTTGAAAACCAGCTTTCCATGGATGAATCCCTTAAGGATCTAATCCAGTTAATGATGCACCGTGTTGACCTTTTAATGAGTCAGATTGGGACTGTAAAAGGGCTTATCCATCTTAGAGAATATTTGAAAGAAATAAGCGGGTGAACCCATGAGCGAGGCGAGGAAGATTGGTATTTAGGCAAGTGGGTTCTCCCTTTAAACCCTGTTTTGTTTTTCCTGCTAAAACCAAAATATTTAAATATTCGAGTCATGCTTATTATAATCATGATTCGAAAATTTGTAAATAGGAAGGGAGAGCTTGAAGTTCTGGAAAAGGCATGCGAAGAGGGTTATCGGCTTTTTGTGGTCTATGGGAGAAGAAGGGTGGGAAAGACTGCCCTTTTGAGGAAATTGTTGGAGAATAAAAGGGGCATATATTTCCTCTGCTCCCAGAGGGGATATGAAAAAGACATCGAGAGATTTTCTCATGAAATAGGTTCTTTTATTGGTGCTCCGGTAAAATTCGAAAGCTTTAGGGATGCATTTGAGTTCCTAAGAGGGCAGGGAAAGCTTTTGGTGGTTTTCGATGAGTTCCCTTACCTA
>QMUE01000131.1 GCA_003663535.1 Thermococci archaeon | reverse complement strand
GCTGTGGTTTATAATCTTCTGGGAGCTCATGACCCTGTTTTCACAGTTCTTGGTTGCATTTGAACAGAGAAAGGAGAAGGCTGTAAAGGCGGCATTCAAATACTTCTGCATGACAAAAGCTGGAGCTGAATTTATTGTTTTAGCTCTTATACTGATAATCCTTAAAGCTACGAACTTTAATGCCAACTACTCCGAAATTGCTAATGTTCTGCCAGCTTATCTCTTAGTTCATTCGACAACCCTCTATACCTTAACATTCGCATTGCTCATAGGACTTGGAGTTAAGGCTGCTATGGTACCATTCCACTCATGGCTTCCAGATGCTCACCCAGAGGCCCCAAGCAATGTTTCGGCATTACTAAGTGGAATTATGATTAAACTACCAATATATATGATGTTCCGCTTTTTCCTTGGCTTTTTCCCATTGAAACCAGAAATTGGAATTGTAATAGCCATATTTGGAATTCTGACACTTTTCTTCAGCATGATGTATGCTTTGCTCCAAGAAGATTCAAAACGTTTATTGGCTTTTTCAAGTATAGACAACATTGGATACATCCTTTTGCCAATGGGAGCTGGGATCTACTTCCTTGCGAATGGAAGTCAGCTTTTTGGAGGCATAGCTCTAGCCGCTGCACTCTTCCATACAATGAACCATGCTTTCTTCAAAGGCCTCCTCTTCCTCACGGCCGGTTCAGTAATGTATGAAACCGGCACGAGAGATTTAAACTATTTGGGTAGCTTAGCAAAGAAGATGCCTCTAACTGCTTTCACTGCTTTGATAGGGTCACTTGCAATAGCGGGTATCCCCCCTCTCAATGGATTTGTAAGCAAATGGATGATTTATATTTCAACACTCTCGTCTCCAGCAACTTCACTCTTTGGAATAATTGCAATTTTCATAAGCGCTGTAACCCTTGGAACTTTTGTAAAGTACTTTACAGCAATCTTTACAAAACCCCCAGTTAAGGAAATTGACGCAAAGGAAGTTCCCCTCTTAATGTCTGCTTCTCAGCTTCTCTTAGCCCTGTTTTGTATAGTATTTGGAATTTATCCTTTCATCCCATTGAAAATGATATCTCAAGCCTTAGGTTCAATAGGTGTTCAAATTCATTTAGACTCTCTTGTAGTTTATCCTTCTCTTGTTGTGCCGAAAACTGGCAACTATTCGCCAATAATAATCTTTGCGTTCCTGTTAGTTTCAACACTAATAGTCTTGCTGCTTATTCCCTCAAGAGGCGAAGTTGTGCCAACTTGGAAGACTGGGAGAAGCGAAGACCTCAACATGAGCATGCCCGCTGATGCATATTACAGGGACTTTAGAGAGGTTTTCAGGGAAGTCTATACTGTAGGTGACGCCAGTAAGAGATTTGTGCAAAAAATTGCGGAGATGGGGAGAATGTTTGGAATCAAGTTTGAAGTCTTGTCCTATGACTTGAACTCAATGCTCTCTATTGCAATGATCCTGATAGTGATTTTAGTGGCAGTTTTAGGAGGTGTTGAACTATGAACATCATTTTCATAGCAATCAACTTGGCATTCGCCCTAATCATTGCCCCCTTAATAGATGGTTTTGAGAGAAAAATCAGAGCACGCTTGCAGAACAGACAAGGGCCATCAATACTTCAGACATGGTGGGACTTAATAAAGCTCTTCAAGAGGCCCACAATTGAACCCCAAGACTCCATTAAACCACTTTACAAGCTCGCTCCCTATATAACTTTTACATCTGTTCTGACAGCTTATCTAATAATCCCAACAGTCTTACCTGCTTCAACAAACTTCATCGGGGACCTTATACTTGTTGTCTATCTTCTTGGTTTGGCAACTTTGAGCTTTGTCATAGGGGCATTTTCCTCAGGAAATGCATATGCTCAGATAGGTTCAAACAGAGATGTTTCCCTCTTTATGAGTGAAGAACTGCTTTTGGCTTTTATCATAGGTACGATAGCTGTAATAGGCAAAAGCCTGAGTTTTGATCGGTTGTTTCCTTTGCCTTTTAGGATTTCCTCAATCCTTGCATTACTCCTACTTTTCCTTGTCATATATGTTGCAAGCACTAGATTGCCCTTTGACATTGCCGAAGCTGAACCTGAAATAATTGAAGGGCCTCTAATCGAATACAGCGGAAAACATCTTGGCTTACTTAAGTATTTCGTCTTCCTGAAGCGCCTTCTCCTTTACAGCTTGATTTTAGACTTCATCATTCCAATCCAGAACCCAATAAGACTCATTTGTTATCTCATTGGCATAATAATTCTCTCAATAGTTTATTCAACACTCGAAGCTTATTATGGAAGATTCAGGATTGATCAAGCCGTTGGGATACTGAAACGGGCCTCCATAGTGGCATTGATTGTGTGGATGATCGCTGTAGTGGGGTGGTGAAAGTGATCCTTGAAATCTTAAAGAGTAACAATGCTAAAATTCTAAGACACGATGAAAAAGTTACTGTGGCATTGGTACCCAATGATAAGCTCAGGACTACTGCAGAGCTACTTTTCAAGGCAGGCTGCTATTATGCAACTGGAGCTGGTGTTGATGAGCGCTTATTGGGAGTGGGTTTTTCAATGTATCATATCTTCAACTGCGAGGCTGAAGGAAGATATATAATCATCAAGGCAGTTGCAAGCAACTTAAAGATTCCTTCAATTACTCCCATTATAAGCGGCACAAACTGGGCCGAAAGAGAAGTAATGGACATGTTGGGAATTTTCTTTGATGAGCACCCAGAGCCGGTAAGGCTTATTCTACCTGATGATTGGCCTGAGGGTGTTTATCCACTTAGAAAAGACTTTCGTTACAATGAAAGGCCTCCAAGAGTTGAATTTGAGCAAAAAAGGGAGAAAAAACCTGGAGTCATGGAAGTTCCAGTTGGTCCCTATCACCCAGCACTTCATGAACCGGAAATGTTTGAGCTGTATGTTAAAGGTGAGGAGATAGTTGGAGCAGTGTACAGAGGATTTCATATCCACAGAGGAATGGAAAAATTAGCGGAGGGAAGAATGACAATAAATCAGATTCCATTCTTGGCTGAGAGGATTTGTGGAATTTGCGGCTATACTCACAACTGTGCATATGTCCAAGCAATTGAAGATGCCGCTAAAATTGAAGTTCCAGAGAGAGCTCTCTACATAAGGACTATACTCCTTGAACTCGAAAGAATACACTCACATATGCTCTGGCTTGGCGTTGCTTTCCATTTACTTGGCTTTGAGTCTGGATTCATGCATACATGGCGGATAAGAGAGACATTCATGGACCTAGCAGAGCTTTTGACAGGAAATAGAAAAACCTACGGAATGAATCTCATTGGTGGGGTTAGAAGGGATATAGATGAAAACAAAAAGAAAGGACTCTCGGAAATTTTAGATAAGACGAAAAAAGAGATAAGAGAGATTTTTGACAATGCCACACAAATGAGAGAGTTAATAAATAGAATGGAGGGAATCGGAGTTCTCTCAAAGAAGAAGGGAAGAGAAATAGGTGTAGTTGGCCCAACTGCTAGAGGCTCTGACATTGATACTGATGTAAGGAGAGATCATCCATATGCCGCTTATGGAGACTTAGAGTTCAAAGTTCCCATATATAAGGATGGGGACGTTCTTTCGAGATTTCTGGTTAGGTATGAAGAAGTGCTTGAAAGCATCTGGCTCATTGAACAGGCTTTAGACCAACTACCTCCAGGGGACATTCTAAACGAGGAGTATGAACTCCCAGAACACACCATTTGTGTGGGAGCAACTGAAGCTCCGAGAGGAGAAGACGTGCACTTTGCTATAATGGGGGAGGGCAATAAAGTTTACAGATGGCATCCTAGAGCACCGACTTACAATAACTTGCCTGCAGTCCCTATAATGCTCAAGGGAGAGAAACTGGCCGATGCGCCGATAATAATAGCCTCAATAGATCCTTGTTTCTCGTGTACAGATCACATTGTTATTGTTGATGGAGAAAAGGTATACAGGTACTCTCTTGATAATTATCTTGGGGGACTCTAAACAATGGGAAGATTTAAGCTTATTACCAAGGCTATAAGCATTGGAAGAGTAACAGAAAAGTATCCTTTTGTCCCACTTGAAGTTCCAGAAGGATTTAGGGGAAAGCCAGTAATCGACCCAGAAAAATGCATTGGCTGCACAGCTTGTTCAAATGCCTGCCCTCCTCAAGCATTACAGGTTTATGATGACTTGGAACGTGGAGTTAGAGTAGTTCACCTCTTTATAGGAAGGTGCATCTTCTGTGCTCGCTGTCAGGATGTATGTCCCACTGAAGCAATAAAGTTGACTAAAGAGTTTGAGCTTGCAACATTATCTGATGAAGACCTTCACCAAATAGTAGAACTTCAAATGGTTCGCTGTGAAGAATGTGGTAAACCATTTGATACATTTAGACATTTACTTTACACAGCAAAGGAGCTTCAGCCTTGGGAAAGAGAGATGATGTTTCTATGCCCAGAATGTAGAGCAAAGAAAGTTTCTGAGAAATTGATCTTTGGGAAAGGTGGGGGATATGTTTGAGAAGAGTTTGTGGGTTTTTCACTTAAACAGTGGAAGTTGCAACGGCTGTGACATTGAAGTACTTAATATATTCCCTCCCAGGCAAGATGTTGAAAGACTCGGAATTAAGCTTGTTGGTTCACCAAGGCATGCTGATGCGATAGCTTTTACAGGGCCAGTCACAAGAGAGTGCCTGCCAAAGGTCGTTGAAGCGTTTAAGGCAGTCCCAGAACCAAAGATAGTCTTAGCTATTGGCTCCTGTGCTTGTGGTGGAGGAATATGGTACGACACCTATGCGGTAATTGGGGGCGTGAAAGAGCTGTACAAAATCCTCAAGGAAGAGTATGACATTGAGCCTCCCACAACAATTTACATTCCAGGTTGTCCTCCTAAACCAGAGGCAATGATCTATG
>QMUE01000130.1 GCA_003663535.1 Thermococci archaeon | reverse complement strand
TATTGGAGCATAGATCTCAATAGTCAAAGTTAAAACTTTCATTTCCTTAATTTTCTCTTCTTTGCTTTTCTCAATCCCTGCAAGTTTCATTCCCAGATACATAGAAAAGAAAGCTAACATCACAGAGATTACTGCCCCTGCAGGGTTTTTAGACCTCACGAAATAAGCTGTGAGTAAAGCAAACAAAACCATTAAGCTAAAGGCAATAAACCAGATGTCCCAATGCCTAATCTTCACACATGGCCACCCATTAAGGCTTGTTCAAAAATAGAGTAGATATGAACCATTTGAATAGAAAAAATCAAGACCCTTGGAGTTTTTCTTTAATAATCGAAATCCTCCTAAGCTTTGATTTGACTGCGAGCTTGTTGTGATCTACAACTATGAATTCCCCAAGGCTCTTAACAGCCTTCATGGGTATCAAAAGAAGACCCTCATGATCGGTGACAAATTCACTTGTGTCCAAATTCTCATCTGGTTCAGCGACTATCACTAAAATTTCTCCGGTATCTTCATCAAAGCTTAAATCATAGAGCCACCCAAGCCTTATTCCGGTATCAGTTATAATCTCCATATCCCTAAGTTTTGATGCTTTAACCTTTACCATTTTATACCCCCCAGCTTTTTTACCTATATTGAAAATCAACTTTTTTATATAAAATCTTTTCTAAAAAATTGAAATCAAAGTGTGAAGTAATCAACCTCTCTGCGTTCCTCCCCTTTAACACCTTTCCTGCTTTCTTCAAATCTTTTGTAATAATCAAGCATGTACCTCGTTATGCTAGGCTTGACCTTCTTCATCGCGTCCTCAAAATCCCTCTTTGAGACTTTAAGCTTTTCTAAAAATTCCTCTGCTTGATCTTCTACAAGATCTCTCGATGTTCTCGAAACTGCTCTTCTAAGTGCCACAAATGCTGCCTCTCTAACTAATGCAGTCAAATCGGCCCCACTATAACCTTCGGTTTTCTTTGCAAGCTCCTGTAAGCTTACATCACTAGCAAGTGGCACCCTCCTCGTATGAACCTTTAATATTTCTAATCTTGCTTTCTCATCTGGAGCCGGAACTAAGACCAACCTATCAAATCTTCCAGGTCTCAATAAAGCAGGATCAAGAATGTCGGGTCTGTTCGTTGCAGCAATCACCACAACACCGCTATTCTCCTCAATGCCATCCATCTCGGTCAGCAACTGATTTATGAGTCTATCTGTGACTCTATCACCTTCACCTCCCCTCATAGGAGCTATTGAATCAACTTCATCAATAAAAACTACTGTAGGAGCTGCTTGTCTTGCTTTTCTGAAGATCTCTCTAATCCTTTTCTCACTTTCTCCAACCCACTTGCTAAGTACTTCTGGACCCCTAATACCAATGAAGTTAGCCTCACTCTCATTCGCTACAGCCTTGGCTAAGAGAGTTTTACCAGTTCCGGGAGGCCCATAAAGAAGTATCCCCTTAGGAGGAGTGATCCCAAGTCTTTGGAATGCTTTGGGATATTTTAAAGGCCACTCGACAGCTTCTTTTAACTCTTGTTTTACGTTTCCAAGACCCCCGATATCATCCCATCTAACGTTAGGGACCTCAATAAGCACTTCCCTAAGGGCTGATGGTTCTATCATCTTCAAGGCTTCATAAAAGTCATTCTTCGTAACTTTAAGCTCCTGAAGAACCTCGGGAGGTATCTTCTCTTCCTCTGGATTGACCTTACCCTCTGTAATGAGTCTTCTCAACACTACCATAGCTGCTTCTCTCGCCAATGCTGCCAAATCAGCCCCAACAAACCCATGGGTCTTCTCTGCAAGTTCCTCAAGCATACTATCTATCAATCTGGCCCTTACTTCCTTGTATAGCTCCCCATCCTCCTTCAAAGTAATCTTGATATCACTTTCCTCTTTTGCATTCTCGATTTTCTGAATCATCTCTTCAATTCTTTCCTTGTCAAATGCCTCTCTATTCTTAAGGCTGTTTAAAACTCTTAAGACGCTCCTCCTATCATACTCCGGCTCAAGTGGCATTCCTCTTGTGTGGATTTGGAGTATCTCTTTCCTTCCCTGCTTGTCTGGAACCCCAACTTCAATCTCCCTATCAAACCTACCCGGCCTTCTAAGGGCAGGATCCAAAGCATCAGGCCGATTAGTTGCAGCAATTACAATCACTTTTCCTCTAGTCTTCAAACCATCCATTAATGTAAGGAGCTGTGAGACTACCCTCTTCTCAACTTCTCCAGTAACCTCTTCTCTCTTTGGGGCTATAGCGTCGATCTCATCAATAAAGATTATGCTTGGAGCACTTTCTTCTGCTTCTTTAAAGATGTCTCTTAACCTCTCCTCGCTTTCTCCATAATACTTACTCATGATTTCTGGACCATTAATTGCAATGAAGTGAGCGTTAGCCTCATTAGCCACAGCCTTAGCTAGTAAAGTTTTACCAGTTCCGGGAGGCCCGTAAAGCAAAACACCCTTAGGTGGTTCAATTCCTAATCTCTCAAAAAGCTCCGGATGCTTCAATGGGAGTTCTACCATCTCACGAATCTTTTGAACAGCGTCTTTAAGACCGCCAATGTCCTCGTAAGTAACTTCAGGAACTTTCTCTTCTTTAACTTCTACCGCCTGTGGAAGAACTTCTATTTCTGTATTATACGTTATCTGAACTATACCCTTGGGAGCAGTATTTACTACAATAAACTTTAGTTCACCAAATCCCAATGGCAGACTTTCAAAGAAACCCCTGAAGAGCTCATCAAATGGAGAACCTGCATAAATCTCCGTTTCTCTTCCGCTCGCTACTACTAAGTCACCTTTGGCAACCGGCCTACCAAGAAGGTTCCTCTTAACCAGTTCACCAGGAATTTGAAGGTATACTCCTCTCTGTGCCGGGGCTAGAACAACTTTCCTCGCCTCTTGAACTTCAGCTTTTCTTAAAGTAATGTAGTCCCCTATGCTTACTCCCGCATTTCTCCTTATATAACCATCCATTCTTATTATGTCAAGTCCCCTATCATCCGGATGAGCATTTTCAGCTATTGCAGCAGTTTTTCTCTCTCCTTCAAGCTCCACTATATCACCAGGTTCAATTCCAAGTTGTCTTTGATACTTTCTATCGATCCTAACTACTCCTCTACCAACATCTCGCTTAAGAGCCTCAGCAACCCTTAACTTTATTTCATCTTTTACCTCTTCTTTCCCAAATATCATTTCTATCACCTTTTTTCTTTTTATGAATTTCAATAGCCTCTTCTAATGTTAAATTCCCTTTTGCAACTTCTCGGGCAAGCCTAGATGAAATAGTGATCATACCATTACTTAATTCTCGACTTCTTGTTTTTATATAATCAATTTCTCCTTTAGTGGGTTCACCCACATGCGTCAATTCCCCAATTGTGGTCTCTCTCCCATCTCTTAAAGCTATGTTGATAGATGCCACAATATCCTGAACTTGGGATGCCTCAATTCCACCGACCTTTGGAGTAGTCCTACGTTCATTAACCAAGAAAATTGGGAAATCTTCACCAAGGATATTTGCGAGATTTTTAAGCATTAAACTTCTATATCTCTTTGCGCCATGCCCTATCTTAACTTTTGCCCTTGGATATTTCTCCAACAGGTTAAGGACAACATCAATATCTTTCGGACTTTTTAGATGATGTACCTCAATAACCCTATTATCAGCAACGACTGCTACTCCGGGCCTTTCCCCAGGGTCTATAGCTACGTATATGTTTTTAAATCTCTCCCTTCCCTCAAGCTTGCTTAAGAGGGCATCTATAAAATTTTCATTCACAACTGCTATCTTAACCGGAAAGTTAATCGCACTATATTCCTCTTCACTAGTCAAAACAACTTCTACATCAAAAGGAATCTCATCTCTAAGTCTAAGACTGTAAAACGGTATCCCATAATCCCGCAAAACCTTTGTGGCCATATAATAGACCCTCGCATTTTCAGTAACAATTGCTACTCTCATGTTCAATGATTTGAAAGATATGATTAAAAAGATTAGGGAAATCTATATGAACGTACAAAAACATCTGAGAACCGTTTAATTTCCCTATAAACAGCGAAAATCCACAAAAAATTTTTGAATAAACTTTATAAACCCTTGATACTCAAATAAGAATGCCCCAGAGTAGGGCAGGGGTGAGGTCCATGCAGCCTCCAAAGAAAAAGAAAGTTGAGGACTTTGAAGAAGAGGAAGAACTCTTAGAGGAAGAGTGGAAAGATGAATTTGATGAGGACTGGGAGGAAGACTGGGAAGAAGAGGATTGGGAGGATGAAGACTGGGAAGATGAAGACGAATGGTAAACACCTTCATCCCATACTTACATTTTCTTTTGAAAGCCTCGCCGTTCACGACGGGGAGGAGGTCAGCCTTTTCACCTTTCCAAATCTTTATTAACCCTCTTCTACTTTTTTTACAATGGTGGTTGGATGGCATTTTTGAAAGTAGTTCCTCTGGAAAAGGCCTTGAATATAATAAATTCATTGCCATTAAATGCAAAAATGGAAGAGATACCTCTTCAAAACGCCCTTGGAAGAATTTTAGCAGAAGATGTAACATCCCCAATAAACGTGCCCCCTTTTGATAGGGCCACTGTAGATGGATATGCCGTGAAAAGTGAAAACACGTGGAATGCAAATGAGAGTAACCCAGTCCGATTAAAAGTCATTGGAGAAGTTCATGCCGGCGAAGAGCCCAAAATAGAGATAAACAGTGGCGAAGCTGTTTACATATCTACTGGAGCTGTTCTTCCCAAAGGAGCAGACGCGGTTATAGAATTCGAGATTGTGGATAGGGAAGGAGATGAAGTGTTAATTTACAAACCGGTTTATCCTCAAGCCAGAGTCATGAAAGCCGGAACAGACATCCCCAAAGGAAAACTCCTTCTAAAAAAAGGAACGAAACTTGGATTTAAAGAGAC